>CAZFNT010000087.1:0-10976 GCA_964520315.1 uncultured Gemmatimonadota bacterium | reverse complement strand
CGGCCATCGAGCGGTCCGCCAAAAGAACCAGAACCACGCAGGAGTAGATCGCCACTCCGAGGATCAGCCAGTCGAAAAAACGGAGAAGCGCCCGCTCGCTATCGAGCAGATCGTTGAACATCCACAGACCCAAGGGGATCGAGACGTAGTAGATCGCCGCGGGAACGCTTTCGCCCACATCTATCGATGCGAGCGCACTGATCAGGGCCCAGACGACCACAAGCCCCCCCCACAGAGCGTACCGCGGGGGTAGACGCCGGATCCGCCATTCCCCGGCGAAGATACCGGCAACCCACCACACCATCAGGCCCAAGAAGAGCAGATCCACGAAGCGTTCGGGCGACCCACCCGTTGTCATCGAGAACATGTGGTACTCCGCAAAGAGCAGGCAGAACACCGGCAAGGGGTGACGAAGGGCCTGCGCGAGGGGCCACAAGAAGAGTGGCGCCAGCGCAAGAGCGCCAACCAACACCCCAAGGTACAGATGAACCTGCGCCGCCAGCGCCGCCGCCCCGCCTCCCACCACGGCCACCAACGTGACGGAATGCGCGCGTAGCATCAGCTCAAGCGGCGGAGGAGCGCGAGAAGGAGCGCAAAGTGCCGCGAATCCGGGCGTAGCGGTCGGGATCGTTCTCTCGGATCGACCTCATGCCCTCCCGCGTGAAGAACCATGTGAACCAGATGAGCTGATAGAGGAGACAGTATCCCAGCACCAGAAAGGCACGCTTCGGCCGGTCCTTGTAGTCGGCCGGAACCGCCCGTTGCAGCACCCTCATTCGCGGCCGATCGTAAACACCCTGAATGCGCGCCATCTCCAAGCGCGGCGCCAACTGTTCCACGAGCGCGCCGGCGATCTTCGCGTCGACCAAGAGCTCGAAGTACTCCCTCTGCTTCTCGGGGATCGAGTCGAGAGCCGGAGCCAGCCCATCGATCCCTGTCGATCGGAGATTCGCCACCGTGGTGCGTGCGGCGGCGATTCGGCGATTCAAGCGACGGCGAAGGGGGTGCTCCGCCGAGTAGCGCTTCGAAGCGGCCTCCGCTTCCATACGCATCGCCGTGATCAACGCCTGCTGCTCCGCCAGCAAGCCCGCAATCTCACTGAGCTGATCGTGCAGAGAGAAGATCCCCGTCTCCGCCGCGAACGCCTCGAGCTCACTCTGCCGCAGCCGCGACTGCTCGCGCGCCTCTTCGAGACGGGCCTCGATGAAGGTCTCGTCCCACGCGACTTTGGCGAGGCTCACCTCTTTGATTCTGCGATCGGCTTCGTCGACGAGCCAGTTGGCCATGGTGGCGGCGAACTCCGGGTCTTCGTCCCAAGCGCTGATCTTGACCGAGATGATCGACACCGACGCGAGCCCGCCGGCGACCTCCTCCTCGATCAGCAGCTGCCCTCCCAAGACACGAAGGCACTGGTGCAGCTTTTCGGTCCCGTAGCGCTCCAAGAGGCCGAGCTCTTCGATCAAAGACACGCGGATCGATCGGGTGCCGAGAAGGGTGACCAGCTCGCGCCCGTCGATGGCGTCCACCTCGAAGTCGGCCGAAACGCCGAGCCCACCCCCCATCAGGCCCATGAGCCCGCCGCCGCCGCCGCCTGTGGGCGGCAGCACGATCGCCGAGGAGCGGAACTCCACGGGAACGATATAAGCCACATAGAGGATCGCGGCGACGCCGACCGCGACAGAGCCGGCGAGCCAGGAGCGCCATGTTCGCGCGAATGCGTTGATGATTCCGAGAATGTCCACGTGGTTCTGCATCTCACCTCGTTCTGCATGGCGAGCCCGCGCTCGCACAGATGGGAGGCCGATACTCTACCCCATCGCGGCATCCAGAGGCTCGGGAGGACACGCATCGGACCCACCGACCCACACCGCACCGAGGGAGCTGGCGAATCGCTGTGCCGGGCGCGTCGAGGAGCATTGCGCGCATTCCGGGCTCCCGGTAGTAGTGGATAGATGTGCGATGGGGAGGTGAGTGAAACACCATTCTACCGGCCGACCGAGCTCCGGAAGATGGAAAAGGAAAAAGAGGATCAAGGAGGCGATACGCGTCATCCGCCCGTCGAATTCTAATGCGACGCCGACTCCAATGGCTGCGTTCATGAGAGGGGCTCAGGCACGGGGGCTTCTGAACGCGTGTGCGGGAAGATCACCAGGCCGGTCGCCGCAGCCACCATCCCCGACTTCCACCTCCGCCATAGGCTCCCATATCGGAGCGTTCCCCATTGTGATGCCACTTGGGCCAGCGTGGATGGGAATCGTAGATCGCATCCAAGCGGGATGGGGCACCCGCATCGATCGCGGGCGACCCTGCGTCCAGCAGATAATCGTATCGACCCCATGATCGGAAGAGGGGATCCGCATCGATATTGCCAACGCCGGGCCACCCGCCGCTGAGATCGGAGTAGCGGATCGAGACGGTGGCGGTGTCGGCATGCACAAGCTCAGGGGCGTCGTTAGCCCACAAGATGCAGTTGGTGAGATCGGCGCTTCCCGATTCGTCGATGCTGAACACGGCCCAATCGGAGCTGTTGTCTGCTATCGTGCAATTCTCCAGTGTCGCTTCCGCGTTTGCGATTCCGATTGTGGCATCATCTCTCCCCCGCTCCCGGTTCCCCGCTATGATCGATCCTCTGACACTCAGCGTGCCCGCGGTAGCGTAGAATGCAGCAGCTCCGTACGTCGAAGTGCAGGCCCGCGTGTCGCTGTCGCTCATCAGTAGCGTCCCGTTGTCCGCGTAGATCGCACCGCCGCGCAGATGCGCACCGTTTCCTAACAACTCACAACGGTTCAACGTCGCCCGGGCCTGATCGATATAGAGCCCTCCGCCGCTCCCCGCAGCGAGATTAGATCCAAGTTCGCAGTCCTCTACAAGAACCGATCCACCTTGATCCACATATACGGCACCGCCATTCTCGTGAGTGTACGCTTGCCGGGAGGCGATATTCGTGTCGATGACGCAGTTCCTGATCGTCACAGTTCCGCTGGCGAAGACACCGCCTCCGCACTCGCGGGCCTTGTTGCCGACGATTCTGCACGACTCGACCAAAGCGCCTACGGATGCCGAGATGTTCAGGCCACCTCCGTTCCACTCCGACCGGTTGTGCGAGATAATACTGTTGTCTATCCAGGCCACCTTCCCTCCCCAGCCGATTCCGCCATGGTAGGATCGGCGGGTGAGTTCATCGTGTCCCCTCACCACGGAATCGAACACCTCCAACGTGTCCGTCACCGCGTAGATACCGGTGTCGTCGTTTTCGGAGACTTCGCATGAAACGAGCCGAAGCAGAGGTCCTCGAAACCTGATTCCCCCCGTGCTCCCTCGCTCCGCGAGAATGTTGTTGCTTACTACGCATCGAATGAGAGTCAGAGAGCTAGCCTCGCCATAGATCCCAGCGCCGGCTCCCGCGTTGCCCATCATATAGTAGTTGTCTGCAGTGTTTTCGACGATGTCACAATCTCGAAACTCGGCCATAGCTCCCGAGAACAGGGCCACGCCACCGCCTCCTGCCCCTCGAGTTTGGAAAGTGAACGACCCGGCGCTGTTCTCGCGGATCCCGCAGCGCACGAAGACCGGCGATCCACCTATCGCGCACACGCCACCACCGAAGGCGTCGGATTCGAACCATGGAGTCTCTATGTTGTACGAGTGGTTGCCGGCGATTGTGCAGTCCATGAAAAACGGTGCTCCCCCTTCGCAGTAGACACCTGCTCCACACGGATCCTCCTCCAACGACACGTAGCCGGCGCCGTTGCCTCGAATCGAACAGGCAACAAGGGTCGCCGATGTTCCGATGCACGAGATCCCGGCCCCGAACTCGGCTCTGCCGCCCGTCACCGTCACCCCCACCAGCCGCGTATCGCGCACCTCACCCGAGTGCAGCACGAAGACCGACCCATCACCCGATCCATTCACGACCGTCGAGTCGACGATCGCCTGATCCAATGGATCGATGCCGCTCACCGTGATCGCTTTGCCCAGGAAATCGATCTCATGCTCCCGGTAGGAGCCCGGCCACACCAACACCAAATCGCCGGTCTCCGCCGCATCGATCGCACCTTGAATGGTCTCGTGATCCCCGGGAACGCGGAGAGTGGCTCCCTTGGCGATCCCAACGAGCAATAAGACCACGATTGCCAACCTGGTTCGCTCTTTCATCGGGTTCTCCTATCGGCCGCCGTGGCCATTAGGTTAGCATGGCGTGCGGACAAAGATGTCGGCGCCCTTCGGTGCCTCTCGCGTGGACTCCGAGACCGAGGAGAAGGGTGTCGGCGGCGGCCGAGAGGATAGCGCGATGGGAAAAGAGCGCTGGAATCGGATGATCGATCTCTGGGGAGCCGTGGGCATCGCAATGCTGATGGGGGGCGCCTCGGCCGCGGGCGAGTCATCGAATGTGGAGCTGGTCGGGCGGGCGCTCTTTGGGCCGGCCGGCGCGGTCGAGACCGACGGCGTCCACACCTTCGTCGGAACGGAAAGCGCGTTGCTCGTGTTCGATGCCGATCAAGAGCTCGTCGCCTGGGTCGAGACCGAAGGCGAGGTGCAGGATCTGGTGTTGGCGGGCGCGTATGCCTATGTGACGAGCCATGCCTACTTCATGTCCGGCGGCCTTCATGCCATCGACGTGTCGGATCCGCGGAGTCCATTCGAGGTGGGTTTCTACGACACGGGCGGCTACTCCGCCGGTGTGGCCGTCTCGGGCGACCACGCCTACGTAGTCGGAGCCAACGGTTTTCGTGTCGCCGATCTGAGCGATGTCGCCGCTCCCGTCCCCGTGGGTTACACCAAGTCTGGAGCTATCGCGCTCAATGTTGTAGCCACGCCGGACTATGCCTACGTGGCACATGCCGAGGAAGGACTCAAGGTGATCGACGTGCGCGACCCCGTAAACCCCGTGGTAGTGGGTTCCCTCGACACAGGGGGTGTCGCGCGGGACGTCGCGGTGTCGGGCGAGATCGTGGACGTTGTTGATTCCGCGACGGGACTACATTCGATCGATGTCACCGACGCCACGAATCCGATCGAGATAGGTCTCTACCGTGGGGGCTGGACGGCTGTAGTTCTTTCAGCGGAGTACGCGTACGTGCTCCGCCTGGGCCAACTGTCGATCGTCGACGTGAGCGATCCCGCGAACCCTCATCACATGGGCGCCTTCGATCCCTGGGGCGAGTTCGCCCTCCGAGATGTCGCGGTGAGCGACGAACACGCCTATCTGGCCACCTCCGACGGTCTGCTGGCGATCGATGTGGCCGACCCCGCCAATCCTGTCGAGCTGAACGCATCGGAGATCGAACACGGCTTGACCGCCGTAGCCGTGGCCGACGGGTACGTCTATGCGGTCAACCTCTATCACGGCCTTCACGTGTTCGACCTGTCCGATCCCGCCGATCCAGTCGAAGTTGGCTTCTATGACGAGAGACTCAGCAACGTGTGGAACGTGAGCGCGGCGGGCGACCGCGCGTACGTGGTGGACTACCACAACGGCCTCTACATCCTCCAATTCACCCCCACCGCCATCGAGGGCGACCTGCCCCCGCCCTCCCCACCAACCCGCACCGCTCTCGGCCTCTCCTCTCCCAACCCCTTCAACCCTCGCACCACGATTCCGATTGAGCTGGCGCGGGAGGGCCACGCGACGCTCGCGCTATACGATATCGTCGGCCATCTGGTGCGCGTGCTCGTGGATCGTCCGCTAGCGGCGGGGCGCCATCGTTTCGTTTGGGATGGGCGCGATCGCGGTGGATCGAGTGTTGCTTCGGGCGTGTATGTTGCTCGATTCCGGGCAGGTGGAGAGGTGGAAACCCAGAGATTGGTGTTGTTGAGATAGCGCTGGCTCATTTCGCGGGCGGCAGCCATTCCTCGTTGCTCGGCCCCCCGTACGCCCCCGGTCGGAGCGCGAGCCATCGTCGGACGAGTTCGAGGGGCTTTTTAGGGACCTGCTTATCCGGTTGACGCAACACGACACTAGATGTTGTGGGTGACGGCGACAATTGGGGCGTGGCTGTGTCGCCTGACATGCACGTCAGCTCCGAACTCGTCCGCTTGATACAGTTCGTGATACGTGGGTGCCGCTGTCTTCATCGCAATCTGGAGGACGCTCTGGAATTCGGGAAGGGTCTGCGGTACGGAACCCGATCACAGTGCGTCCCAAAAAAGGGGGTCTTATCGGGAATCGCTCGAAGCCATCCTCTTCTTCAGCCTCTCCGCCCGCCCCCTGAGCGTCCTCCCCGCGAACTTGAAATGCGGCGGAGAGGGAAAGACGACTTCGTCGGTGAAGAAGTCGAAAGTGCCGCTGCGACCGCGTCCCGAGCTGTTGTAGCCGGTCGCGATTCCGTACGTGCGGCCTTCGAAACGAACCAGCGCGAGTGCGACCAAGTCGGTGTCGTCGAGCTTGCCGCCGAAGAGCTTGTCGACCCACCAGTCGATGTCGATCACGAGCTCTCCGCGCCGCACGACCAAGAGTCTGACCTCTTCGAGGTAGCGACGCTTCCCTTCCGAACCGTCCGGCAGGCGGATCCGCCCGAGCGACCATTCGTCGAACTCCACTTCGTCGCTGATGCGGAGCGAGCCGGGATGGTAGCCGAGAATGGCGTAGGGAACGGGCACCTCGAGCGTTTCGGCGAAACGCATCTGTAACTCGACGGGCTGGTCGGGGGCGACGACCCGGCGGCTGATATTGTCCAGAAGGCGATGGGGCAGGCGGCTCTTTCGGCCCGATTCGGCAACGAGACTGTCGAGCACCTCGCCGCTCAGCTCGCCCCGCGCGTCGTCGTCCGCCATCGCCACCAGATAGGCGAAGACCGGGTCGCGAACCCCCTCGCTCATCACGGGATCGTAGGGCTGAGGAACACCCGAGTCGATGCGGTGCAGGGCGGCGAGGAGGCTGAGCGCGAGGAGCAGAAACGCTGTTTGAATCGGCATTATCCGGCGCCCAGCTCCGAAAACTCCCGAGCGGCCTCGAGAGCGCGCGCCACCGCCGCATCGGGATCGGCAAGTGTCTCGACCTGGGGGACGAATTCCCAGGCGCCGATCGCGATCACTCGACGCCCGAAGTTCAAAGAGAAGGCGATTTCGGAGAGGGTGCCTGTGCCCCCCGGAAGCGCGACGATCGCCTGCGATGTTCGGGCGATGAGAACATTGCGCGCCTCGCCCAGCCCGGTCACGACAGGGATGTCGACCCAGTCGTTCGCGTCGGCGGCGCAATCCCCCGGCAGGATTCCGAGGGTGAGGCCACCAGCCGATTTGGCGCCGCGGCAGGCGGCCTCCATGACGCCGCCCCGCCCCCCGCAAACGAGGATCGCGCCGGCCCTGGCGATCGCTTCTCCCACGTTGCGGGCGCTCTCGAGGACCGTCGGCTCCGCACTCGAGCCGCCGATTACTCCGATTCTTGGCTTCTGCTTGAGTCGCATGGGACGAGGGTACATGGGTTTCGATTGCCCGGAGTGGTAGAGACACGCTCTTGAAGAGTCTATGATAGAAGCTCCGCGCACATCGTCACGGACTCCCAGGAACCCACCATGCCCTCATACGCAATCCCGTCCCCCACCGAGGCGCTTCCGGCGACCCCGACCGACGACTTGGACCGGATAGTCGAACGACTGCAAGGGGCGAAGGAGCGCTTCGCCGCCATCTCGATCGACCGCCGCATCTACCTGCTGGAGCAGATGGTCGAAGGGGTCATGGAGGTGGCCGAGGATTGGGTTGCCGCGGCGATCCGGGCGAAGGGGCTGAACCCGGGCAGTGCCGCCTGCTCCGAGGAGTGGCTCGGCGGGCCGATGACCGTGCTCCGGAACATCCGCTGCTTGCAGAAGGCGCTGGCCGATGTTCGCGATCACGGCGCACCGCGCATTCCGGCGGGGGCGATCGGGGAGCGGCCCGACGGGCGCGTCACGGTGCGCGTGTTCCCCGACCGTTTCTACGACAAGGTCCTCTTCGCCGGTTTCAATGCCGAGGTCTGGATGGATCGTTCGATCACCCGTGAGAACCTCACGAGCAACCAGGCGAAGGTGTATCGAGAAGGGGAGCGCTCCGGGGGCGTCGCCCTGGTGCTGAGCGCCGGTAATGTGGCGTCGATCGGCCCGATGGACGTGCTGCACAAGCTCTTCATCGAGAACCGGGTCTGCGTGGTGAAAATGAACCCTGTCAACGAGTATCTGGGGCCCTTCCTTCGCCGGGCGATGCGCTGCCTGGTGACCGAAGACTGGCTCGAAGTGGTCTACGGCGGCGCCGAGGTCGGAGCGCATCTGGTCGCCCACGAGGGGATCGACGAGATCCACATCACCGGCTCCGACGCCACGCACGACGCAATCGTTTGGGGCGTCGGCCCGGAGCAGGCCGAAAGGAAGGCCAAAGGCACGCCGCTGATGACCAAGCCGATCACCTCGGAGCTCGGCAACGTGACCCCGGTGGTCGTCGTGCCGGGGCGCTGGTCCGATGCAGAGATAGCCTTCCAGGCCGAAAACGTCGTCTCGATGGTCGTGAACAACGGCTCGTTCAACTGCAACGCCGCGAAGCTCCTGGTCACCAGCGTCGATTGGCCCCAGCGCGAGCAGTTCCTTAACCGCATCAAGTCGATGCTCGCCGGATTCCCGCCCCGCAAGGCCTACTACCCTGGCGCCCGCGAGCGATGGTCGAAGTTCGTCGAGGCGCACCCGAAGGCCGAGTTCCTAGCGCACGACGATGGCGTCAATGTTCCATGGACCTTCATCGGCGATCTCGATCCGAACGCCGACGACGAGATCTGCTTCCGGCGAGAGCCCTTCTGCGGCGTGCTGCACGAAGTACCCCTTCGAGGCCATCTGGCCGAGGATTTCTTGCCGGCAGCGACACATTTCTGCAACGAGAAGGTCTGGGGAACGCTGGCGATGTCGATCCTGATCCATCCGCGTTCGAGAGAGGCGGCCGGAGGCGAAGCGGCGCTCCAGAAGGCACTCGACGAGCTCCGCTACGGATCGATCGCCGTGAACACCTGGTCGGCCATCATCTACGGACTGGCCACACCCACATGGGGAGCCTATCCCGGGCATCCGCTCGACGACATACAGTCGGGGCAGGGATTCGTCCACAACACTTACATGTTCGATCGCCCCTGGAAATCGGTGCTCCAAGCCCCCTTCAAGATCTCACCGAAGCCGCCCTGGTTCCCGACCCATCGCAACGCGCATCGGGTGGCCGAAGCGATCACCCGTTTCGAGGCACACCCCTCGACGATCAAGCTGCCGCTGATCGCACTCACGGCCGCGCTGGGCTGATGCCCTATCTCGAGCGGGAACGGGGCGGACGGCTCTGGTACGAGACAGGTGGGGCGGAAGGATCGCCCATCCTGTTGATCATGGGGATGGGAGTCGGCGGCATCGGCTGGCTCGCCCAGATCCTCGAACTGCAACAGCGACACCGCGTCGCCTGGTACGACAATCCCGGCATCGGCCGTAGCAGATCGGGAAGAAAAGGGTGTACGATCCGGTCGATGGTCCATGACGCGCTCGCCCTGGCCGGCCACCTGGGCTGGACCAACTTTCATGCTGTGGGCATCTCCATGGGCGGCATGATCGCCCAACGTCTCGCCCTCGACCATCGCGCGCGCACCCGTAGTCTGACACTGATCGCCACCCACGCGGGCGGACCTAGCACTCTACCCCCCACCCCACGCGCGCTCTGGCTGATGCACACGAGCCAAGTGCTCCAAGGGGCGGCGCGTTGGGCGCGAATCCGCTCGCTCCTCTTTCCCCGACACTTTCTCGCCGATCCCGCCAACGCCCCGCTGATAGAGATGGCCGCCTCGCTCCTGGCAATGGAGCTGAAGCTCACGACTTTCACTTGCCAGCTCGCCGCGGTGCTACGTCACAACACCCGCCGCCGCTTGGCGGATCTCGAGGGGCTCCCCACCCTGATCGTGCGTCCGGGCGAAGATATCCTGATCCCCCCGCGAGAAAGCGACAGACTTCAACGCGCCATCCCCGGCTCCGAGCTGGTCCGCTTCGACAACGCCGGCCACGGCGTAATCGCGCAGTCCTTCGACCTACTCAACCCTCTGATGCTGGAGCACTTCCAGAAAGCCGACAACTGAACCATGACCACATCGGAACACCGCACCCAACGCCGAATCGAGTTTCACGAGACAGACATGGCCGGCATCGTACACTTCTCGTGGTTCAACCGCTTCATGGAGGAGGCGGAGCACGATTTCTACCGCACCATCGGTTTCGACCTGCCGCTGCAGTCGTTCGAGATCGGTTGGGGCCTGCCGCGCGTGCACGCGGAGTGTGACTACCACAACCCCGCCCGCTTCGAAGACCTGCTCGACCTGCACCTGGTCGTCGAGGAGCTGAGACAGCGTGTCGTCACCTACCGTATCGAGTTCAGTCGCCTCGACGGAGAGCACAGAACTCCTATTGCGACGGGTAGATTGGTCGTCTGCTGCGTCACGCGAAATCCAGAGGGCACGAAATTGAAAGCGACACCATTTCCGGAGGGCTTTCGTGAGAGAGTGGCGGCGGCGAAGGAATAGTCGGGATGGAAGCGATACGCTTTTTCGATCTCTGGCCCAGGAAGCGACGCAAACTGCATAGCCGCGCGCCCGATCCCGGCTTGGTCGCGGGGGCTTTTGAACGCGTGCGCGGTGGGCGAGAATAGCATCGAACCAAACGACCTGCACGGACGGGAGAGTGAACGGACGGGATGCACCTACTCGAGCTGAAACACGACGGCGCCAGGAGAACCGGCCGAGGGCGACTCTCCTTGCGGTGCAACCGCACGCACATCAGGAAGTGGACCGTGCTGGGCCACGACGCCGCCGCGGCCGAGGTGGGTCGCCTCACCGCCCTGGCACGCCTGGGGCGAGCATTCATCCCCCTGGCCGGCCGGTACACGCCCGCGCTGGTGCGACCAGGGGCGGGGAGCCTGGATCTCGAGTCCCTGCTCCTTCGGCACCCTCCGCGGGACTGCCCGCCCGGTGCAGAGCTCACCAGCTACTGCGGCCTGAG
>CAZFNT010000086.1:0-11033 GCA_964520315.1 uncultured Gemmatimonadota bacterium | reverse complement strand
GGCGGATCCGGGGCAGGTCGAGCAAGTGTTGCTGAACCTGGTGTCGAACGCTCGCGATGCCATGCCTGGCGGTGGAACCCTGGCCATTGCTACGCGGAGGGTCGAGCTCGATGCCAAGACGATCGGCGGGACCCCGGCGGGGCATCCGATCGGGCCCTGCGCCGAGCTCTCGGTCTCTGACACAGGAGCCGGCATGGCCCCCGAGGTGGCAACACATGCGTTCGACCCCTTCTTTACTACGAAAGAGCTGGGCAAGGGCACGGGCCTCGGATTGGCGACGGTTCACGGGATCATTCGGCAGAGCGGTGGCGTGGTGAGCCTGCAGAGCGCACAAGGCCACGGGACAACCGTGAAGATCCACCTGCCCCTGACCGACGAGAGCGCTACGGGCGTGGAGAGCGGCGTGGCGATCCTCGATTCCGCGGGCGGAGACGAGACGATTCTCGTGGCCGAGGACGAAACCGCCGTTGCGAATGTTGTCGTCGCCGTGCTCGAGGAAAAGGGCTACACCGTTCTTCTGGCCGGCGACGGCAACGAGGCGCTCGCCCTATTCCGGCGGCACAGATGCGTGATCGACTTGATCGTGAGTGATGTCATCATGCCAGGTCTCTGCGGACCCGATTTTGTGTTGCGTGCGGCCGCGGATGGTCAACTGCCGCGGGTGCTCTTCGTCTCAGGATACACCGGCAACGCTTTGGGGCGGCTGCACGCCCTCGGCGACAAGGTCGACCTGCTGCAAAAGCCGTTCACGGCGGCCGCGTTGGTTGCGCGTGTGCGGGGGGCGCTGGATCGGGGGCGGTCGTCGGTCGAGTCCCCTCGAATTCCACTCACGGCCACTCCATCCAATCCCGCAAGCCCACAATCAACCTCACCACCGGCAGCCCCACCACATTAGTGTACGAACCTTCGATCGACGCAACCAATCCACCGCCCACACCTTGAATTGCGTACGCACCCGCTTTTCCCCGCGGCTCGCCCGTAGCGACATAACGGTCGATCTCGCCCGAGTCGAACTCTCTGAAGCGCACCCGCGTTGTCTCCACGGTCGTCCAGCAACCCTCCCGCTCGCTCCACCCCGCTGGCACGCTCCCCTCCCCTATCGACGCCAGCGCCATGCCGGTCATCACCCGATGCCAGCGCCCCGACAGATCGCCCAGCATCGCGCGCGCCTCTTCATCATCCCGCGGCTTTCCGAGAATGCGATCGCCAATGACCACGATCGTATCGGCTCCGAGGCAGATGCCCCGCTCTCGCCCCGCCACATCGAGCGCTTTCACCAAAGCGGCCCTCGCCGCGAAATGCTCCGGCGCCTCCCCTTCGTCGGCCCGCGGCTCCGTTGCGGTCGCCGGCACCACCCTGAACCGAATCCCCACTTGCGCCAGCAGATCCGCGCGGCGGGGCGAGGCCGAGGCCAGGATCAGCCGATCAGACACCGCCCGACCGCTCCAGAATCAAAGTGACCGGACCATCGTTCACAAGCTCCACCTCCATGTGCGCACCGAAAACCCCGCATGCCACCTCGATCCCCTCCGACTCCAGACGCTCCTTCAGCCGGTCGAACAACACTTCGCCCATCTCGGGGTCGGCGGCCGCGACAAAAGAGGGACGTCTGCCTTTGCGCGCGTCCCCATAGAGAGTGAACTGAGAGATGAGCAGAATCGCCCCCCCCGCCTCCTTCACCGAACGGTTCATTCTGCCGGTGTGGTCCGGGAAGATCCGCAGTCCGGCGAGCTTGCGCGCCAGCCAGTCGACATCTTCGGGTCGAGTGTCTCTACCGACGCCGGCGAGGATCATCAAGCCCCGGCCGATCTCTCCCGCGACCTCGCCGCCGACCCGAACTTCGGCGCGGCCCACACGCTGCACGACGAGCTTCATCGCGGGGCGCCGGTCACAAACCGAACATGAGGCCGCCCGAGACTCTCGTCGCGCGAAGGGCATCACCCGCGCCGAAAATGCCCCCGAGCGAGCCTTCGACAAAGAACGCGATCGGCAGCGCCGGCGGATCGAAACGCGCCCCCCCCAATAGAAAGGCCGCCGGCTCCGGGCTCGTTTCGGTCGTGAGTCGTCCCTCCGCCACTTCGATGCCGGTCACCGGCAGGGTCGGAATCCAGTGCAGTCCTCCCCCCAAGCCGAAGTACACCGAGAGGGGCGAGAGGGGAGGATCGAAGACGTCCACCCGGAGCGACACCTCGAGCGTCAGATCGGTGAAATCGTATTCGATGGGGCTCTCCGACGCCGCCTCCACTGCCGTCGCACTTCGTTGTGTTGCGCCGAGATCGATCGCCGCATCGACGATCGGGAGTGTAGTCACGCCGATCCGAACGCTCCCGAAGGCGCCGGTGCCGAGCGGATCGCCCTCGATCGCGTCCGACCCCGAGAAGAGATCGCCCGAGAACGACATACTCCCGCCATGAGCGCCGAGCTCGAGGCCGAAAAGCGCTTGGGCGCGCGAAGCGAGAACCAGGGACAAGGCAGCCAGGGCGAGGACGCGAGTCGCCAACATCGGTGTTTCTCCGAATCGAGTGCAAAAAGAGGAAGGCTAGCAGAATCGGCGCGAAGGGCTATCGTCTCCTGCGCGAATCCTCGATCCCCGACGAGCGGCGGTAGACACTCGTCACCCCCTTCACCCTCGTCAGGTCCTTCAATATCTTGTTAAGCTGCGTTCCGTTCGCTATCTCCATCACGAAGCGTCCCTCGACCTCTCCCCCCTCGGCCTTCATGGTCGATCCGCGCAGGTTGATGCCCATCTTCGAGATCACCTTCGTCAGATCGAGCAGAAGATTCGCCCGGTCGCTCCCCACCACGGTCACATCGACGACGAAACGCTCGTCACCCTCGACCGCCCAATGCACGTCGATTCTGCGTTCCGAGTCGCCCAGCGCGAAAGAGTTCGGGCAGTCGACTCGATGGATCGTGAGGCCACGCCCCCGTGTGATGTATCCGAACACGCGATCGCCCGGCACCGGCTGACAACATTCCGCCAACCGCGTCAAGACATCGTCCACCTCGTCGATCCGCACCCCTTTCACGCGCCTCGTGCGGTCGATGATGCGGTCGAGGACCGCCGGCGGCAGAGCGCGAGACTCCTTCTTCTCGGGATCCAGACGGTTCAGCACATAGCTGCTCGACGCCTCGCCGTCGGCAATAGCAACAAACAGATCATCGACCGAATCGAAACCGAGTGTCGCCAGCGTCTCGCTGAACTTCTTCGTGTAACCGATGCTCACCCGCCGCTTGCGCGCGTCGCGCTCGAAAATCTGCCGGCCTATCACAATCGACTGCTTCCTGGCCGCGCGCCGCAGCGCCTGCCGGATCTTCACCCGCGCCCTGCTGGTCTTCACCGCGTTCAGCCAGTCGCGCGAGGGCCTCTGCTGCGCCGATGTGACGACTTCGACCATGTCGCCACTCTTGAGCGCCGTGGTCAGGGTGGAGAAGCGACCGTTCACCTTAGCCCCGGCGCAGTGCATCCCCACCTCGGTGTGGATGGCGAAGGCGAAGTCGATCGGCGTCGCCCCGCGCGGCAACCTCAGCAGATCCCCCTTGGGCGTAAAAACGAAGCACTCCTCCTGAAAGAGGTCGATCTTCAGCGATTCCATGAACTCGCGCGGATCGGAGAGGTCTTTCTGGTTCTCCATGAGCTGGCGCAACCAGACGAACTGCTCCTCGTCGGCGTTGCTCTCGCCCTCTTCCTTGTAGAGCCAATGCGCGGCGATCCCCTCCTCGGCCGTCTGGTCCATCGCATCGGTGCGAATCTGAATCTCGATCAGGTCGCCCGAGTCGCCCGCCACCGTAGTATGGAGTGACTGATACATATTCGACTTAGGTGTGGCGACATAATCCTTGAAGCGATCGTTGAGCGGCTTCCACAAACTGTGGACGATCCCCAGAATATGGTAGCAATGCTCCACCGAATCGGTGACGACCCTGATCGCGAGCAGATCGTAGATCTCTTCAAAAGGCTTATCTCGCGACAACATTTTGCGATAGATCGAGTAGAAGTGCTTCGGCCTCCCCACGATCGTCGCGTCGATCTTCGCGTCGGCTATCCGTTCGGTCAAGGGGTCGCGAACCGAGTCGATCAACACCTCTCGCTCTTCGCGCTTCGCCTGGACCTTCTCGGCGACCATCCTGTAGGCCTCTCCCTCGAGATATTTCATCGCGAGATCTTCGAGCTCCCATCTGACCTTCGCCATACCCAGGCGATGGGCGAGAGGGGCATATATCTCACGGGTCTCGAGCGCGATCCGCTCCCGCTTAGCCTCGCTCAGATGGCCGAGAGTGCGCATATTGTGCAGCCGGTCGGCGAACTTCACGAGGATCACGCGGATGTCGCGCGCCATCGAAACGAGCATCTTCCGAAAGTTCTCGGCCTGCTTCGCTTCGGTCGAGGTGAAGACGAACTGCGTCGAGATCTTCGTGACGCCGTCGACGATCTGCGCCATCTCGGGGCCGAACTCCCCCTTGATATCTTCAGAGGTCGAGATCGTGTCTTCGACCACATCGTGTATCAGACCGGCGCCGATCGTGAGCGAATCTTGATGCCACTCGGCCAAGCTGAGTGCGACCGCCATCGAGTGAGTGAAGTATGGATCTCCAGAAGTGCGAAGCTGCCCTTCGTGGGCACGCTCCCCGTAATCGTAGGCGGCCGACACGATCGAGACGTCGACATTGGGCGAAAGCAGATCGACCGCACCCAGGAACTCCTCCTTGGTCATCTGGGCCGGGTCTTGTTTCTGCTCTGGCCTCATAGCCTTTGTTTCGTTCGCGAGAAAGAGGATCGGAGTGGGGAGCGGGCCGTAAGCCGAGTTCTGTTCCTTCGGCTCCGATCCAAAGACCGAGGCCGAGGGGACGACCATCCATCTTGCACGCCGGTTACCCGACGCGTCGAGCGACCAACCCGGGAGTCGAGCGGGGCGGGCCGCCCCTCCTCCTCTATTTGGTCTTGCTCCAGGTGGGGTTTGCCGAGCCGACCCGGTCACCCGAGCCGCTGGTGAGCTCTTACCTCACCCTTTCACCCTTACCGGCGGCCTAAGCCGACGGCGGACTACTCTCTGTTGCACTTTCCGAGGGTCACCCCTCCTGGGCGTTACCCAGCACCTGTGCCCTGTGGAGCTCGGACTTTCCTCGAGCCCGCTAAGGGCCCGCGGCCGTCACACCCGCTCCCCGATTCCGTTCCTCCGTTCTCGAGCCGGACCTCCTGGCGTCAGGGGGCAGCCGTCTCGTGTTTCACCAGGATCCGCCCGCAGTACTCACAGTGTACGATCTTCGATGCGGAGCGCGTCTCGGCCACTTTCTGTGGCGGCACGGCCTGATAGCACCCCCCGCACGAAGCATTGACCAGCTGCACGACGGCGACCCCCTCGCGCGTGCGCCGAATCCGCTCATAGAGCGCCAGCGGCTTCGCGCCCAGCTCCGTCGCTGCCTCATCTCTCGACCCGGTGGTCTCGGCACGCTCGGCCTCCGCCGCCGCCAGCTCGGCATCGAGCTTGCCGAACTCCTCTCGCGATCGGGACTGCTCCGCCTCGAGCGCCCGCCCCGCATGCTCGATCGCGCCCTCGTTCTCGCCCTCCCGCTCCAGCAGCTCGAGAACCTGATCCTCGGCCTCGGAGATCCGTGCAGCCGCCTGCTCGATCTCGGCATTCAGCGCGTCGAACTCCCTGTTGCTCTTCACAATGGCCCGCTGGGTCAGATACTTCGCGCGCGCGCTCTCGATCTGCTCGATCTCTCGCTCGAGTTTCCGCCTGGTCGCCGCATCGGTCTCGGCCCCGCCCTTGGCCGCTTCGACAACGCCCCGCGCCTCGCCCAGCCGCGCCTCGACGGCCGCCCGCCGCCCGGGGATGCCACCGATCAGGCGATCGAGCTCCATGAGCCGGCCGTCCAGGGACTGCAGCCGCGCCAGAGCGGCATTGGCATTCTTCATATCGCCGTCGGCCAAAGAGACCCCCTCGCCTGTGGTCAGGGTGAGTAGTGTTGTGGTGGGCCCACCAGGGTTCGAACCTGGGACCTACCGGTTATGAGCCGGCAGCTCTAACCGCTGAGCTATGGGCCCTGGAACCGAGTACTTTGGCATGAGGCCGGGGCGGCTGTCCACAAGCAGAATCGGGCATGAGCTACCCTTGCGAATCGCTGAGAGCACCAAGGCGTGGCCCTTTTGTCAAGGAGAACGTCATGGGCGAGCATCGTGACCGTCCTCACGCGCGACCTGCGCGTCGTCGCTCTCGCTCCAGCCTACGATATGCCGCCGATGCTCTACGCCGCGCGGAGCGGCGGCATCGTCGAGCGCCTATTCGAGCCGCGAAGCCCCGCTCTTCTCGAGCGCCGCCCGCGATCCGTGGCTCGGTGTCGCGAACGATCCGCGCGTATCCCCCGCCATGCGGGCGACCTCCACTGCTCGCGGCGATATACCCTCGGGCTCGCGATGCATCACAGATCGACAAAACCGTGCAGCTTGCGGCTGCGGGAAGGATGGCGGAGCTTGCGTAGCGCCTTCGCCTCGATCTGCCGCACCCGCTCCCGGGTCACGTTGAAGATATTGCCGACCTCTTCGAGCGTGCGGGGGCAGCCGTCGCCCAGACCGAAGCGCAGGCGGATCACTCGCTCCTCGCGCTGGGTCAGGGTCGAGAGCACCGAGCCCATCTTGTCCTGGAGCATCGAGAAGGCGGACGACTGCGCCGGCGAGACCACCTTGGTGTCTTCGATGAAGTCGCCGATGTAGGAGTCCTCGTCCTCTCCGATCGGGCGATCGAGAGAGATCGGATCCTGCGCCACCTTGAGCACGCTCTTCACCTTCTCGACCGGCAGGTTGAGACGGTTGGCGATCTCGATCGGCGTGGGCTCGCGGCCGTACTCCTGGAGCAGACGCCGCGAGGCTTTCACCACCTTGTTGATCGCCTCGATCATGTGCACCGGCACGCGAATGGTCCTCGCCTGATCGGCGATCGCCCGCGTGATCGCTTGCCGAATCCACCAGGTCGCGTACGTGGAGAACTTGTAGCCCTTCTTGTAGTCGAACTTGTCGACCGCGCGCATCAGACCGGAGTTCCCCTCCTGGATCAGATCGAGGAACTCCAGGCCGCGATTGGTGTAACGCTTCGCGATCGAGATCACCAGGCGAACGTTCGCCTCGACCATCTCGGTCTTCGCCTGCTTCTTCGCGGACTCGTGCTCCAGTATGCGATCGATGCCGCGGCGCAGCGCTTCCTTGGTGATGTGGTGCGCCTGCTCGATCGCCGCGATGTGGTCCTTGTGCTCCTGAACCGCCTTGGCGATCGCGAGCACATTGACCTCGTTGCGCCGGGTCGGCTTCCCCTTCGCGATGTTGCGAGTGAGGTTCTGAAGCTGATCGTAGGAAACGCCGAGGCGGGAAAGCTCGAACGCAATCGCCTCTTCCTTCTTCCTCAGCTCCCCGTCGGCTCCCAGCAGACGCAGCCTGAGATAGGCGATGTGCGTGGCCTTCAGATTCACGCGCGTAATCTCGGCTCCGATGCGGCGGCGCCGCGTCTCGATCCGCTTCCGGATCGCCTTCTTCTCGGCGGCCGAACGGGACGGATCATCGAGACCCTTGTAGTGCTCTTGGAGCTCTTCGCGCAGCCCGACCATCGTGTCGCGAACCTCGGTGAGAAGCTCGCGGTCCTGCTTCGCCGTGGAACCGGGAACAGCAGCCGTATCGACCTGGATGATCTCTTCGAGGCGCATTTCACCGGTTTCGAGCCGATCGAAAGCCCTGAGAAACTCGTCGAGAACCAGATCGAATCTGAGCAGATTGGCGTTGATGCTCTTCTGCCCATCTTCGATGCGACGGGCGATCCGAACCTCGCCCTCGCGATCCAAGAGGGGCACCTTGCCCATTTCGCGCAGGTACATCCGGACCGGATCGTCGAACTTCATCAGCTTCGAGGAGCTGTCGAGTACACGGCGCAGCTCCGCCTCGTCGCGACCGCCCAGCAGGTCGTCGCGGGAGTCCACGAAACCGAAGGTCCTGGTCTTGACCGAGAGAACGAGCCGTTCCGCCTCGTCGGGCGTGAGGGAGCCGCCACGAACATCCCTATCCAGGACGCCGTTGGTGACCTCGCCGCGGTAGTCGGACACTCGCCTAAGGAGCTCGATCTTCTTCTGCAACAGTGCTCTGCTCATGGTTCCCCCGCCACGGGTGAGTCGAACGACCCACTGCGGCAACAGAAGCGCCCAAAGGACGCTCATTCGATCGACGCGATGCAGATTCCCGTGCCGATCATCTTCTTGCCCGTGCATCCGCATCGAGCGAATGGCGCGGGCGCGCTTATTCTTACACCACTAGGCCAAAGCCATGGGTGAAGTCAAATCCGCCGTTGCTTTTTTCGCAACAACTTAGTGAGTTCGAGAACAATCTCCTTTCGTCGATCCGGGTCGTTTTCCCGATCGAGCCTTCGATTCAGCTCCCATCGGCGCTTGGCATCTACTCTTCCTTCGATCTCCTGGGCCACGTCGTCCAAGAGCATGTCCAGGTCGGTTGCTTCGGTCTCCGGGCTCGCCGCGATGCCGGTCAGCAGGGTGCGGAGCGAATCGTTCGAGATCCGGTCGAGCACCCGTCCGAGCCGCACCTCACCGGACTCCTCATACTCCCTGGCCAGAGTCGCGTAGATCTCGCGAACCTCTCCATCGCCGATCAGCGCCGGCTCGATTCTGGCGAAGGTCTTGCCCGCGAGCTCCGACAAGGCGAGACGCAGAAGCTCTCTCGAGCACGCGTCGAGCCGCAGTGGCTCGTCGTTCCGGCGCTCCTCCTCTTCTTCCCTATTGACTCGCCTGGGGGTCTTTCGCTGCAAGGCTCCCGGGTCGATCCGAATACGATTGGCGATCTCCGCCAAGTAGGCGTTCCGCAAAGCGGAATCCCCGATCGTCTGGAGAGCATCGATGAGCGGCGCGACACTCTTCACCCTCGCCGCCGGCCCCGCGTCCTGGGCCCGCCCGACCAACTCCTCGAGATGGTGCTCGACTGCGTCGATGGGACGAGATATCGCTTCCTGCACGGCATCGGCTCCGCCCTCGGCGAAGAGGGAATCGGGATCGTTCCCGGCCGGCAGGACCGCCGTCTTGACTTGCAGCCCTTGCGCTAGCAGAATGCCCATCCCTCTGAGCGCCGCCGCCTGACCCGCGGCATCGGCGTCGAACACCAGAATCACGTCATCGGCATACCTTCGCAGAAGTTCCGCCTGCCGGGGCGTGAAGGCCGTACCGAGAGCCGCGACGGCATGATCGACACCGGCACGGTGCATCGCCAAACAGTCGGTGTAACCCTCGACTACCACCACCGTTCGCGCCCTCCGGATCTCTTCTCGCGCTTCGGAGAGACCAAAAAGGTGGTCACCTTTCCGATAGATGGGCGTCTCGGGGGAATTGATGTACTTCGGACCATCGTCCTCGCCGAGAGCCCGTCCGCCGAAGGCAACCACGCGACCGGTTGCCGCCCGAATCGGGAAGATGAGACGATTGCGAAAACGATCATGTTGACCTGGGCGGTTGCGGTTGTCAAGCGAAAGACCGCCCGTTCTCAGTAACTCCGGAGAGAAGCCCTCCGATGCGGCGCGTTCGCCCAAGGCGCTCCAGGCATCGGGAGCGAAACCGAGACCGAAATGCTTCGCCTCCTCGGGCGAGATTCCCCTCCCTTGCGCGTATCGGCGTGCGACCGCGCCTTCGGATCGCCGCAACAGCACCTCTTGATAGAAGCGAGCCGCGAACGCGTTGAGGCGATAGAGGATCTCGGCGTGGCTCTGTCCTTCGCTCCGCTCGATCTCGATACCCGATCGCTCGGCGAGGATCCTCACCGCGTCGAGAAAGCCCACACCCTGGGTCTCCATCACGAACGAGAAGACGTCCCCCCCTTTTCCACACCCGAAGCAATGGAAGATCCCCCTTTCAGGGTTCACCGAGAAGGAGGGCGTTCGCTCCTGATGGAAGGGACAGAGTCCCATGTGGTTCCGTCCGGTGCGCCGGAGTGAAACCACCTCGCCGACGAGAGAGACGATATCTGTCGTGGCGCGAACCTGCTCCACGGTCTCGTCGGCTATTCGCATGGTCGCCTCCTCAAGAGCCGCTCCGGCGAAGAGTGGCGATCGTGGCACCGCCTCCCCCCTCGTTCCACCCGCCGAGTCTCGAGCTCGCCACCCGGGGGTCGTACTTGAGGATCTCCTGAACGCGCTTTCTCAGCGCTCCGGTCCCTTTTCCGTGAATGATCTCCAGGTTCTCGATCCCCTCCAGCACCGACGCATCGAGGAAGCGATCGAGCGCCTCCTCCGCCTCTTCCACCCGTTGTCCGCGCAGATCGAGCCTCCACGATGGTGGCCCGGCGCCCTCCGAGCTCGCTCCGGCCCGTTCCCAGCCGCCCCTGGCGGCCGGAGCATCGGCGTGGCGCAGCTTGCGCAGCTCGACTTCCATCGAGAGAGCACCGCGGCGGATTCTCGCGCGCCCCCCTTTGATCGATTCGATGACGCCGCCAAAGCCGAAGTCGGGCACCTTCACGTTGTCCCCCGGCGCCAGAGGCCGATGAGAAGTGTCCAGCCGCGCCTCCCGCGCCCGCGCCTTCCGAACCGCCTTCCTACGTGAATCCGCATCGGCCGAGTGGGTCTCCCGCACCTTCTCGATGGCCGCCCGACCTCGCTTGATCGCGGCCTTGTCCGCTCCGCCCTCACGAAGCTCTTGCACCGATCTTTCGAACTCGCGGCGGGCCTCTCTAGCCATGCTGTCGACCTTGGCGGCGAGGTCTTTGCGCAGCTCCGCTTCTCGGGCCTCGACCTCCGCGTGCAGCTCCGCGGCATCGGCGAAAGTGCTGTCGGCCCTGGCCAGAAGGGCGTTCGCCTCCGCCTCGCGCGCTTCGGCGCGGCGCAAACGCTCTTCCAGCTCCGCCGTCATCGCGGCGAGGTCGGTCTCGGCCCGCCCGCGTCGATCCTCCGCGCTCTCGATCACTCCCGGCGGCAGCCCCAGACGACGGGCGATCTCGATCCCGTAGGAATGGCCTAAAATACCCTACCTAAAACAATAAATAAAAACCAACCTCTCCT
>CAZFNT010000085.1:6269-11094 GCA_964520315.1 uncultured Gemmatimonadota bacterium | reverse complement strand
CCTCCGGTTGCACTCAATCGGATCGGCCGAATCCGACCCAAATCTGGGCGCGATCCGACACGTCTATTCATTTCCAGGCCCTTGGCCGACCCGGCCGACCCGGCCGACGACGCCGACCGAATGGCGGCGCTCGTTCTCGAGCGTCACCTCGCGCGCGTCGTCGAGGCGGGCGTTGGCGAACATGGCGAGCACCTGCTCGGATGTGTAGCGGTATTGGTAGCGGGGTGAGAAGTTGTCGAAGAGCGAGACGAGGCGTTCGCGGCTCGAGAACTCGCCGATTGGGCTCCGCTCTCCGCGCAGCCGGGCGACTCCCTGCACCGCCGCGGTGTGGACGGGGAGCACGAGCCGGCAGAGACCCATCGTCCAGCTCGGCGGCAGGCGCGACGTGAAGGCTCGGATCGCGGCGTTCGGCAGGCCGATCCACGGCTCGCGGGTTCGGTAGAGCTGCACGTAGATCCTGCCCCCCGCGTCGAGTCGGCGGACCAGCTCCGCCAGGCCGAGCTCCGGCGCGGGCGTGTGGTGCAAGACGCCGATCGACATGATGAAGGGGAAGGTGGCGGGGGCGAAAGGCGGCTTCAGGATGTTGCCGTGGACATAGTGCACCCGCGACGCCTCGCTCTCGGGGAGCTCCGCGCGACGTTTCTCGGCGCCGAAAATCGCCGAGCTCATGTCGAGGCCGACGGTTTCGCACCCCAGCCGCGTCGCCGCCGCGGTCAGCGCTCCGTGGCCGCAGCCGGCGTCGAGCAGGCGCTCGCCATCGAGCGCGGCGGGCTCGACATCGAGGATCGCCGGGATCTCGCGCACCCGCAGCTCAAGCTCCTTGAACCAGGTGGCATCGCCGTAGTCGTAAGTGCGCCACTGCAGCCCGAACGACTCGGGCGTGCGGGGATCGATTCCGGAACGTCCTTCCCCAATCCCCTTCCCTTTCCCATTCCCACCGCTCGGGATCATGCTGGGCACGCCGTCGAGGATCGGGTAGATCTCGCCGCAGGGGCAGGGCAGCTCCCCCTCGCGAAGGTCTTCGTCGGGCGCCAGGCTCGGCGCGGTCGGGGCGAGCGGTGTTTCGCACGCGGGGCAGGCGAGCAGGTCCAGGAGGGCTTTTCTCATCGGCGCTTTTCAGAGAGTGTCATGCGGGCAGCGTAGACCGGATCCGGCGGTCTTGAGAAGCGGGGGGCGGGCTGAATCCGGTAAACACTCAAAAAAGCGCGCTTACTGGCTCAATATGGCTTGAAACAATCAATAATGCGATATCGTCCTCGCTGGCCCATCGATCGTCCTTGACAACAGCGCATATGTGCACGATAAGTGAGTAGATGAGCGCTAATAGAGCAGAAGTGCCCTCTTATTCAGCGGATTACTGGCTCGGCGAGTTCGGCCGGCGGCTGGCCGCCGCGCGCCTGGGCCGAAATTGGACCCAGGCGCATCTGGCCGAAGAGGCCGGCGTTTCCCTGGCGACGGTCCGGCGACTCGAGGCAGGGCATTCGGTGCAGCTCGCGAACTGGCTGCGGGTGCTCGGGGCATTGGGTTTGGGCGCCGGCCTCGACCAGCTGATCCGTCCATCCGCCGGAGACCCGCACGTCGAGCTCGAACGGGCGCGCCGCCTCGCCAAAGGTCGCCGGCGGCGGGCCTCGGCGCCGCGACGAAAGGGAGCGACCCCGCGCGGCGAGTGGATCTGGGGTGAGGATGCATGAGCGTCTGTGAGGTGCGTCTGTGGGGAACTGCGATCGGTGCCGTGACTTGGGATCGCGACGCCGGCCTTGCCAACTTCGCCTATGGTGAGTCGTTCCTTCGGAGCGGCATCGGGCCGGCGCCGATCGCGATGCCGCTCGGCTCCGGCGTTCTCCGTTTCCCTGAGCTCGCCCGAACCAGCTTCCACGGCCTGCCGGGACTGGTCGCGGACTCGCTGCCCGATCGCTTCGGCAACGCGCTGATCGATGCGTGGCTTCGCGGTCGCGGTCGAATGCCGGGGGACTTCAATCCGGTCGAGCGCCTGGCCTACACCGGCACCCGAGGCATGGGCGCGCTCGAATACTGGCCCACGATCGAGATCGGTGCCCCTTCGCCCGAGCGGCTCGAAGTCGACGCGCTGGTGCGCCTGGCGAGCGAAGTCCTCGCCGGGCGCACCGATTTCGCCGCTCGACTCGAGCCGGGCCGCGAAGGGGCCGCCCTTGCAAGCCTGCTATCGGTCGGCACCTCCGCCGGCGGAGCGCGCGCCAAGGCGGTGGTCGCCTGGAATCCCAACACGCACGAGCTGCGCTCGGGCCAGAGTGAAGTCCCGCCCGGATTCGAGCACTGGCTGATCAAGTTCGACGGGGTCTCCGGAAACCGCGACAAGGAGCCGGCGGATCTCCGGGGCTACGGGCTGATCGAGTACGCCTACTCGCTGATGGCGGCTCGTGCCGGGATCACGATGCGGGAATGTCGAATCCTCGAAGAGAATGGCCGCCACCACTTCATGACGCGTCGCTTCGATCGCGTGCCGGGCACCGACCCACGCACCGGCGAGCCGCGCACCGAGAAGCTGCACCTCGCTTCTCTGGCCGGCCTCGCTCACCTCGACTTCAACCTCGCCGGCGTCCACTCCTACGACGGCGCCTTCGACGTTTGCCGCGCGCTCTGGCTCCCCATGGCCGACCGCGAAGAACTTTTCCGCCGCATGCTATTCAATGTCTTCGCCCGCAACCAGGACGACCACGTCAAGAACATCGCCTTCCTGATGGACAAATCCGGCACCTGGTCCCTCGCCCCCGCCTTCGACCTGATCTTCGCCTTCAACCCTCACGGCGCCTGGACCCACCGGCACCAGATGTCGATCAACAAGAAATGCGACGACTTCGTTCCCGAGGACTTCGCCGCGGTCGCCCGCCACGCGGGGCTCAAGCGCGGCCGCGACAAGGCGATCCAGAGCGAGGTCCGCGCCGCCGTGGCGACCTGGCCCGAACTCGCGGCAGAGGCGGGAGTGCCGGATGATTGGGCGGCCGAGGTGGGGCGACAGTTGCGCTAGGATTCCGGGGCTATTCGCAGCCGATGCGCCGAATCCACCGCCATCTTGAAAGACAGAACATGAACGTCGTCGGACGGAAAACCCGAGTCGGCCTGATCGGCGCCGGCTACATCGCCGACTACCATCTGCTCGTTTTGCGCCGGGCGCCCGAAGTGGAGATCGTCGCGCTGCTGGACACCGACCAGAGCCGGGCGCAGGCCTTCGCGGCCGCCGGCGGAATACCGAATGTCGTGTCGAGTCTGGCCCAGATGCGCGAGCTCGGTGTCGACATCGCTCACGTGCTCACGCCCCCCGACACCCACGCTTCGGTCGCGCGCGAGGCGCTGGAGCTTGGGATGGGGGCGATGGTGGAGAAACCGCTGGCGCTCTCGAGCGACGAGGCGCGCGAGCTGGGAGCGCGCGCCAAGGAGCTCGGGCTGCCGCTCGGCGTCAACCACAACAATGTCTGGCATCCCGGCTTTCGCCGACTGCGCGAGCGCGTGCGAAGCGGGCGGATCGGCAAACTGGAACATGTGCGGGCCACCCTCAATGTCCCCATCCCGCAGCTCGACGCGCGCAAACTCTCGCATTGGATGTTCCGAGAGCCGCGAAACATCATGTTCGAGCAAGGGCTTCACCCCTTCAGCCAAGTGCACGCGCTGGTCGGCGCGATCGTTCGATGCACATGCACGCCGCTCTCGAGCCGCCACCTCTTGCCCGGGCGGCCCTTCTATGATCGCTGGGTGATCGCGGCCGAGGCCGAGCGAGGCACGGTGGACTTCTATTTCGGCTTCGGGCGGCCCTTCCCGCGGGCGACGATCGAAGTCATCGGCAGCGACGGGTCGGTCGACATAGATCTGCTCGGCAATCGCCTTTCGGGTGAGGGCAAAACACAGTGGCTCGAGTTCTGGAATGCGTTCTTGGGGGGATGGGGACGGACCCGCGCTCTATGTGGCGACACAATTTTGGAGCTGATGCGCTACGCCGGCTTTACCCTGGGCGTCGCGCCACGCAGAGACACTTTCTTCGTCGGCATGAGGGATTCGATTCTGGCTTTTCATCGTGCGCTTCGAGACGGAAGCGCGTTGCCGGTCGATGCTGAATCGGCCGCTGATGTGCTCGAGTGGTGTGAGCAGGCGGCGTCGGCTCTGCCAGAGGCTAGCGAGCCGAGAGGCGCGCCCACGCCTTCCGAAGTTCGCGACACTTCTGCTCGCAATGGCGAGGTAGCGGTGCTGGGAGCGACAGGATTCATCGGGCGGCGTGTAGTGGCGCGCCTGGTGAGGGCTGGTCGGCCCGTGGCCGCCGTCGTGCGCGGAGATTCCGGGCTCCCCGAGGAGATCGTGAGCGGCGTCGCGGAGGGCGCGGTTCGTCTCATACGTGGGCGCCTGGAGGATCCAAGAACCCTCGCCACGGCGATCGAGGGCGTCGATGCCCTGATCGATCTCGCGAACGACGGCGGCGCCGATTGGGAGACACTCGAGAGAACCGTCATCCCAGGCACCGTGCAGCTCGCCGAAGCCTGCCTCGCCGCGGGCACGCGCCGCTTTATCTATGTCTCCTCCATCGCCGCCCTCTATCTCGGAGCCGACGCCGGACCGGACGAGCTCGCGGATGCGGTCGCCGTCGACGATCGCCCCGACCTGCGCTCCGACTATTCCCGCGCCAAGATCGAAATCGAACGCCGCCTGGCCGATCTCCACGCGGCGCGCGGGCTCCCCCTGACGATCGTCCGCCCCGGCGTCGTGCTGGGCGCCGGCACACCCTTGCAGCACGAAGGGTTGGGCCAGTGGGTGCGCGACAACCACTGCGTCGGCTGGGGCCTCGGGTCGCATCACTTGCCCC
>CAZFNT010000085.1:0-6259 GCA_964520315.1 uncultured Gemmatimonadota bacterium | reverse complement strand
GGTGTGGGTCGACGACGTAGCCGAGGCGCTGGCACGTTGCGTCGAGCACAAAGGCAGCGACCTCGACGGCCGCGCCCTGAACCTCTGCGCCCGCGTTCCGCTCAGCGCCCGCGAAATCGTCGAGGAACTGCGCCACGCATCAGGGCGCGACCTGCACTTCCACGCCCGTCGCCTCGAGCTCTCGCAAGCGATCGAGATCGGCAAATGGCTGGTGAAACTCGCGGGGCGCAGGCGCTGGGTCCCCTTCCCCTCGTGGCGAGACCTGAAATCGCGCTCGCTGGCGGTCGGTTTCGATGCCCGAAGCGCCCGAGAGCTGCTCGACTGGCAACCGCTCGAGGATCGCGACGGCTTCCTGCGCGAGGCGGTCCATGTGCTTGCGCCCGAGTCCGCCGGCGCGTCATGAACGAGCGACGGGTTCGGTCCCCAACCTCCTCCCCTCCCCACCTGCTCCACGTCTTCTCCACTTTCGTCCCCGCCGGCCCGGAGCTGCGTACGGTTCAAGTAATTCATTCCCTGGGGGACGAGTTCCGCCACTCGATCTTGGCGATGGACGGCCGAAGCTCGGCATTCGAGCTTCTCGAGAGCCGCCCTGGCGTATCCCTGATCCCTTCGTTCCCGAAATCCGGAACCCCTACCACCCTAAGACGCCTGTCGAAGCTCTTCCGCAAGCTCCGACCCGACGCCGTGCTCAGCTACAACTGGGGAGCTTTCGACGCGGTTCTGGCCCGCATTGGGCGCGGTTCTCCGCGCGTCCTCCACCACGAAGAGGGCTTCAATCTGGACGAGGCGCGGCGCTTCAAGCTACGCCGGCTCTGGGCCCGGCGTCTGGCCCTGCCCCACGTTCACAAGGTTGTCGTGCCCTCGCTCACCCTGCGCGAGCTGGCGCTCAGTCGCTGGAAGCTCGACCCTGAGAAAGTCCGCTTCGTGCCGAACGGGGTCGAGCTGGAGCGCTTCGCCGCGAACAGGGGCGGAGAGAGCAGTGACTCGATCCGGGCGCGGCTCGACCTTCCGGAGCAAACACTCACCGTGGGCTACGTCGGCCATCTGCGCCCGGAGAAGAACCCGCTCCGGCTGCTCGCCGCGGCGCGGAGCGTTCTCGAAGCCACCCCCCTCGCGCTGCTATTCGTTGGCGATGGCCCGGAGCGGCAGGCCCTGGAGTCGTACGCCCGGCGCGAGGGGATCGAGGCGCGCGTGCGAATGGTCGGCCACCAGTCGGATCCTGTCCCCTACTACCGCGCAATGGACCTCTTCGCGATCTCATCCGACACGGAGCAGATGCCGGTGGCGCTCCTGGAAGCGATGGCGGCCGGACTCCCGGTGGTCAGCACCGATGTAGGCGACGTACGGGCGATCTTGCCCGCTGCCCAGCAACACTTCGTGCGCGATTCGCAAGCCGGGCTCGCGGAGGCGATCGTGGAGCTCGGCCGAGCGCCCGAGGAGCGTGAGAGGCTGGGGCGGCTCAATCGGCGGCGCGTGGAGGAACGCTTCGGGTTCACTTCGATGGTCGAGGCGTATCGGGGGCTTTATTGGGCGCAGGGGGGGGGCTGAGCGAGTGTCACCAGATCACGGGAATGTCGTACTTGCGCAGCCGGCGATCGGCAGAGGCCAGCGTCAGTGAGTTGGCGCGCGCCTGGGCGACGAGAAGGCGGTCGAAGGGATCGCCGTGGATCTTCGGAAGCTTCGCGACCGCGAGCACGTGCGCGTGGTCGATCGGCAGGAGAGTGAAGCCGGTGCTGAGCAACTCCGTTGGAATGACCTCGTCGATCGCCCCGTCCAAGCGGAGTTTGCCCAGACCAACCTTGATCGCGACTTCCCATGAGCTGGCCACGCTCCAGAAGATCTGGTTGGCCCGGTCGGCGATCACCTGCCTTGCATGAGGGCCGACCCGCGCCGGTTCGTACACCCAGAAAAGGAGTGCGTGGGTATCCAGGAGAACTCTCAAACAGCCCTCGTGCTCAGGAAATCTTCGGGAAGCGAGTCGTCGAAGTCGTCGGACATCCACATACCTCCCGTGCGTGCTCCGGGGACACGGACCTCAGCGCTCGAGGGGGCAAGTGGGAGCAGCCGCGCGATGGGGTGCCCCGCTTTGGCGATGATGATCTCTTCCCCGGCCAACACTCGCGACAGGAGCGCCGAGAAGTGCGTCTTGGCATCGTGGATGTTGAATTGGACCGCCATGCGTCTCCTCGAATCGGACTAAGTTCACGGCAAAGGTAGTCCATATTCGACTCCGAAGCAAGCGCGACGGTCGATCGCTGACGCTTCGATATACCAGGATCCGCCACCCACTGCCAACAGGCGCATGGCGAAGCCCGCATTGGGTGGCGGATCCTGGATATAGCCTTCTTGCCGAGGCCGTTGCTCAAGATCATGTTGCCGTCATCGGCGGCCTGAATCCACACGGTCGCGGATGGACAGTGTGTGGCAAGAGCTGCTAATCCTCGATCCAAAGCGCGTTCCGCGGCCCGCCATATGCCCCCATATCGGAGCGAGAGCGGTTCCGATACCCGGCGGGCCATCGTGGATGGGCGTCGTAGAGCTCGTCGGAGAGCGCGGGGTTCCCGGCGTCGATACATGGCGAGCCGGGGGCCGGGACGTGCGTGAGATACCGATAGGTCATGAAAAGAGGGTCGACATCGATGTTCGCAACTCCGGGCCACCCGCCCTCTACGTCGGAGTATCGAAGGGTGGCTCCCTGGGGTAGGTCGTATATCGATTCGGGGGAGTTGCCCCACAGAATGCAGTTAGTAAGCCTGGGTGCCGACTCCCCGTTGACGCGGATGCCTCCACCACGGATGGCCGAGTTGTCGGCGATGGTGCAGTTGTTGATGATGGGCGACGATGCCTGGCTGATCCGCATCGCCCCACCGTCATCTCCGTAGTTGTCGAACATGAGACAGTTCGAGATGAGAGGATTCGATCCGTTGACGATCTCTATCGCTCCCGAGTTGAACGAAACATTGTCGCGAAGCACGCAGTGGGACACGACACCGTTGGACTGGTGGAAGACGAGCGCGCCACCGGCGTCGGCGTAGGAGCTGTTTCGTACGAATCGGCACTTCGCGATGGTCGGTGACGATCCGATTGCACCGATCGCGCCCGCCCAGAAGCTGGCGTAGTTGTCCTCGAACCGGGAGTTCGCGATGGTCGGAGAGGCATTGGTGATATCGATCCCACCGCCGCCTTGGGCTGTATTCGCTGCCACTCGACAGCGGTCGATAGTGATCGAGGCCCCGTCCAGGCACCGAATTCCGCCGCCGCGCAGATCGTGCCCGTGCTGCACCGTGATTCCCGAGATCAGGGTCTCCGCCGTGCCCGGTCCGACGAACTCGAACACCCTTCCCGCGCCCCCGCCGTCCACCGCTGTCGCCGCAACTGTCGTCGAATCGAAGGGATCGGTGCCCAGCAGGTGGATCGAGTGGCGGCGAAGGAAGAGGCCGTGCTCGTCGTATATCCCCGGGGAGAGCAGAATGGTGTCACCTGTGCAGGCGACTCTGAACGCCTCCCGGATCGTCGGCTGTTCCTCGGGAACGCGCCACTGGAGCGGCGAGTTCGCTCTCGGTGTGTCGCAGCCCGCGCCGGCGGCACCGACCAGCTCCCCTCCGTCGAGAAGGCAGGGGGAGTCGTCACCGAGTGCTAGGTCTTCTCCTCGGCATCCTCCGTCGCAGAAGAGAGGATCGTCGTCGAAGTTGTCCTCACCGGGCCACCCGCCCTGCACGTCGGAGCCGCTCACATCGACCGAGCCCGCCTGCACGAAAATCTCGGCCGGCAGGTTCTCCCAAAGTACGCTCTTGTCGATCGCCAGGCTGCCGGTGGTGCGTCCGTAGACGGCACCTCCGGAGTCTCCCGCCCAGTTTCGCGTGAGTGTGCAGTTCGTGAAGCTCACGATCGACTCGGCCTTCGCGTAAAGAGCTCCGCCGTCGTCATAGGCCCGGCTGTCGGTGATCGTCGTGAACGAGAGGGTGAGGATCGCGGTATCCGAAGCGTGAAGGGCGCCACCGTCGCTGTCGGCCCGGTTCCTCTGCAGGGTGCACTCTTCGAGCGAGCAGGCGCTCTTTCCGCCGGCGAAGATCGCCCCACCGTCCTGCTCCGCCCAGTTGCGCAGGAGCAAGCACCGATCGAGAGCGGCGAACGAGGAATCGGCGCACGCGAGCGCACCCCCGTCTCTTCTCGCCCGGTTCACCCCGATGGTGCTCAGCTCGAAGCGTGGGGAGGAGTTCCCCGCGCAGTAAGCTCCTCCACCCGACGACAAGCCGGTGCCGTCCGCGAAGTTGTCGGCGATCCGGCAGGATTCGAAGTTGGGGGACGCGTTCCAGCAGTAGACTCCGCCACCGTGCTCGTGGGCCCTGTTGCGATCGATCGTGCAGTAGACTAGGCGCGGAGAGGTTGCCATACACACGACTCCCCCTCCGAAGCTCCCCTGACCGCCGGTCAGCCGAAGGCCGGCGAGAACACTGGCGCCCCCTTCCCCATTGGCGAAGGTCACCACCGGGCCCGTCCCCGCCGCGTCCACGACGGTTGCAGCGACGACCGCGGAGTCAGAGGGAGCCGTCCCCGTGACAGTGATCGCTCGACCGCCGAAATCGAGGTTTTCGAGGTAGGTGCCGGGATGCACGAGGACTGTGTCACCTGCGCTCGAAGCGTCGATCGCATCTTGAATTCGGGGGTGGTCCCGCGGCACATCCAGGGTGGCCGCCGCGGCGAACGTCGGTATCGCGAACGCGATCATGCGGTTGAGGGTTCCGGCGGGCATCTTGTCTCGCTCCGATCTCGATTCCACGTCACCCGCTCGCGAACACCATAACGCGCTTCTGGGCATTTTACATTACGAGTTTTGAGCCAACGCTGTGGAAGGAGAGGGGGTGTCGACGGAACTGCGGTAGATCGCCGGGGCACACGCGTTCAGAAGCATCGGCGGTCCGGCCGGGGTCGCGCGGGCAGCGATCGCGTATGCGTCGCCCGGGCGGTCGAGTTCCGGAAAGAGCACAGCGCCCCCCCTTTCCCCGGCCTCCCAGAAAGCCAGCGCGGGTAGAGTAGTCTCTGAACGAAACGGGGCCCCGCTAACGGAATGGAGGCTCCGTCGAGGCGGCCGTCCAGGATCTCAATAATAGCGCCATCCTGGACCGCGCTCGATCGAACCGAAACTGGAGATTTCGTGGCGGACGTCATTCTCGTCTATCCTGTCACCGGCCTGGACGTCAGAGGGGTCACTGTGTGGCTGCCTTTATCGGTCCTTACGGTCGCTTCTACGCTGACCGATGACTACGAGGTGGCGATCGTCGATCAGCGGACCGATCCCGACTGGCGAGGGGCGATCAGCAAGCATCTGACTAGGGACACTTTATGCGTCGGCATCTCGTCGATGACCGGCACGCAGATCCGTTACGGCCTGAAGGCAGCCGAGTGGACGCGGCAAAATGCTCCGGATCTGCCGATTGTCTGGGGGGGCAACCACCCGACCCTGCTTCCCGAGCAGACAGCTCGCCACACTCTGGTCGATATTGTGGTGATGGGCGAGGGGGAGGTGACTTTTAGGCGCCTGGTAGACGCATTCAAGGCGGGTCGCGATTGGAAGGCGGTCTCCAACATCGCTTTCAAGACGGGGGACGAGGTCGCGGTGCAGGGGGCGGGCTACGATTTCGTCGACCCGGGGGCCTCGCCGGAGCTCCCCTACGATCTGATCGATGTCGAGAATTATGTCTCTGGCAATCTGCTCTTCGGGCACAAGGTGCGGAGTTTGCCTTTCATCACTTCATCCGGATGCCCATATGGATGCACTTTTTGTTGTCAGCCGGTTCTGTCGAATCGGAAGTGGCGGCGAATGGATCCGGACCAGGTAGCTGCACGCACTCTTGCTCTGAAGGAACGCTATCGCCTCGATGCCATCGAGTTCCACGACGAGGAGTTTTTCGTTGACCGGAAGCGCGGAGCGATGATCGCCGAGAGGATCGGCGGTGCCTTCGACTGGTACGCCCAGACGCGCATGGATGATCTGCTGGATATCGACCTCGCCAGGCTCGAAAGGTGCGGCATGCGATCGCTTCAACTGGGGCTGGAAAGTGGTTCCAACAGGGTTCTCGCGATGGTAAAGAAACAGGAGACGGCGGAGCAGTACCGCGCGGCCAACGCCGCCCTTGCGCGCACAGGTATCCAGGCGACATACAATTTCATGATGGGCTTTCCGACGGAAACGGAAGAGGAGCTGAGAGCTACGGTGAGCCTTGTTCTGGAGCTGACGGCCTCAAACCCGAACGCGTAT
>CAZFNT010000084.1:0-11160 GCA_964520315.1 uncultured Gemmatimonadota bacterium | reverse complement strand
ATCCAGAACAATCAGTCGAAGGCGAATCCCCGTAGGCGGTACTCGATCTCGACCGAACTCGCAAAGGCCAGCCAGATGCAGGCCCGCTTGAGCCAACCCGGCGACGCGCCAATGATCATGCCCTCGATTCAGGTGGAGCCGGCGCATTGCAACACCCGCTCTCCCTCCCCCGCCGATGTGAGCGGCATGATTGCGCAAGCAGCGCTCGGTGGTGCGTCGGGTGTCATGTTCTGGAAGGGCTATTGGGATCTGAGCTACGACGAAGCGGTGAATCCCGGCAACCCCGAGCACGGTCCCGTCCTCGCTGGCTACCCTGAAGATGGCTGTGTCGAAGGTGACGACCCGGAATACCGAGAGTTTCGCCTGCTGGTCTCCAATTCACGCCAGCTTTGGGAGGACCGGGATCTGCAATACGGCCTGCCGGGCGGCCAACCAGGTGGATCGCAAACGCTTTGGCAGCAGCTGCCCTTCATTCTCTCGAAGGCGACGGAGGTCTTCGAGACGATCTATGCGAAGAACACGGGGGATGGGTTTGATCGGGAGTTGGTGTACGACCCCAGGGCCGGTGTTGGAATTGCGGCGGAAGTCTTTGATGGGTACATCAAGCAGTCTGGTCCCGAAACACCTCACGGATTGAGCAGTGTGATGGATGTTGGAGGGAGAAGCACCGGGGTGCGCTCGATGATCCGTTTCGATTCCAACAGCCTCAACGCCAGTTTCGGCACCGACTGCGACACGAAGGTGCACCGGGCAGTTCTGCGAACGCTTCTCCTTGACAATGACTCTGTCGCTCACCTTTCCGCGGACGAGGACCCTTCGCCCCCCGATGAGGGCGAAAACGTCGCCCTGAACTTGCTCGCCGCTCAGCTGCCCGAGGGCTACAACTACTGGCTAGAAGACGACACCCGTTGGGATTGGGTGTCGGCCTGGCTGGACGAGGACGATATGGGTCTCCTGGACTGGGACAAGATCGTCTCCACGGAGCGGATGGAGAAGCGGCAAGTTGGAGAGATGATCTTCGATCACGTCTACCTTGAGTTCGATATTACCGACCTCTTCTGCCGGTGGGCGTCTTCATCCGATCCGAACTCCGGTCTCTTCATTCAACCCGATTTTCGCCGACAGGCGGATGCATTCTATGCGATGCTCGGAACCAGGGACTGGCCGCAGCCGCAGCACGCCTATGTTTCGCCTCACATCGAGGTTCACTCGTACCCGGCAGGTCAGAGCGGCGCTCAGGTCGAATCGTTCGAGGTGGCCGCAGATTTCTCGCACGAGGTCGGCGCTGACCTGCACGTCTATCGAGATTGGGATAGCGAAGACCGGAACGAAGCCTGGCTCACGGTGACGAATCCCTCGAGCAGCGATAAGTGTTTGCAGGTCTACTCTGGCCAAGTCGACACCGGCTACCGGGTGCAAGGCTACGATCTCTGGACTGACGATCCGCGTCCTCCGGATGCCCCATGGGAAGTTGCGAAGAACTGTACTGAGTTCGATGAAGATAGTTGCGAGTGCATTTCCGGCGATGACCTTCATTGCGGAGAACCGGATCCTTATGAATGCTGGTACTACTTCGCAACAAAGATCGAACCTTGGGAAACAAGACTCTTCAAGGTGTACAAGCCATGAGTTCACAACGGAGATATCAGACGTTGCAACATCTGCTTCCAGCCTTGTTGTTCTTGGCGGCAGCAACCTCAGTCTCGGTCGCAGACGAGCAAGACTGCGACGTTTACCGCGCGGCGTACACCACCTACACCGGAGGCTGTTTCATGAGCGACACCGGCTGGTGGATCTACGGCGATCGCGCCCCTTCCTGGCTCGCGAGGGATACCGCTAGCGGCGTCGGTCAGCCGAGAACTCAGCGCTTTCCGACCACGACGTCCGTCGCTGCCACGGCCGGTGACGTCGTATACATGTTGTCGCGTCCTCAATACCCCGAGCCGCCAGTCGTCGGCGTGTTGGACTGGTCGTGCAAGTCCGGGTTGCCCCGGGCGGTCGGGGCACTGCCCGTGGACTTCTCCTCTACCCCTTCCAGCTTCAGATCGATGCTTGTCACGGACCAGAGTCTCTGGGTCCGCGCAACAGTTGTGGGGAGCTCGGATTTCACTCATAGATTCGACATCAACGATCCTCTGCATCCAATCAGTAGCGGGTCAACAGACGTGTCAGGACACGAGATATTGGAAAGCGGCGGCCTTCTCTTCCTCCTCGGTTGGCCGACCACCATCATCGACCCCACCATCAGCGACTCGATCGCCGTCATCGGCAGCATCGACTTCGATCAGTCTGTCAAAGACCTGGCGCACATCCCGCCCTATGTGGCGACGATCAGCGGCGATTCGATTCAACTCTTCGATATCTCCGTACCAGCCTCTCCGGTGCCGCTCGGCGCAACACCGACCGCTGCCACTGAGCTCGAGCCGGGGCCGAATGTCATCTTCGCACTCGGCGACTCCCTCCACGTGCTGGATTGGCACGATCGCCAGTCGCCGACAACACTGGCGGCGATCGACATCCCCGGAATCGCCCTCGACGCCTCTTTCGATCCCGCGCGCAACGCGATCCTCGTCGCCGCGGGCGAGGAGGGCGCCTACACGATCGATGTGTCGCTCCCCAGCGCGCCCACTCTGCAGTGGCGCGAGCCGGAGCGGGAGAGCTTCACACCCAACCAGGCGTTCGGAACTTCGAATCGTGTTTATCTCGTGAGCGGTGACACGACGGAAGCGTTCACAGTCGTGGACGCGACCAACTTGGATGATCCGCGATGGTCGGGAGTGAGCCCTGATGGTCCGAGTAGCTGCGATGTCGTTGCGCACGAAAGTGATCGATACGCGTACACGATCCCTTGTGGCGCTCCCGGAAGGATCGATGTTTGGAACGTCGGAGATTGGGCCACTCCTTTCCTTGAGAGTTCAGTGGCGACGGAGCCCTTCCTCTACAATCTTCTCATCGATGGGTCGATACTCTACGCGGCTGCAAGAGGTCTCCAGTCCTTCGACATCACTGATCCCAGCACACCGATTCCCTTGGCCTTTCTGCCCTTCAACTTCTATGTGTCCAACCCGTGCCACGCATGCGTCGATGCGGGAGATCGCAAGCTCGTAGTGGCAATGGATGACAGCGTTCGCGTCGTGGATGTGACCGATCCCGGCAAGCCCGAGCTCGTCTTCAAGAACCAGATCGACGATGTACCGGTATGGGGAGGTTGCGCGGGAAAAGGGTCTTTCGTATTCGCCATGGCGGAGCGTGGTGACCAGCTCTGGTCGATCGACTTTTCGGTTCCGGAGGCGCCGCGCGTGGCCTACAAGATGATCCTCGAGGAAGGGGAGGGCATGTTTCACAACATGACCATCGACGGCGACTGGCTCTACACGGCTCCATCGTTGCTCGGCGACCCACTCCCCTCCCTCCACGTTCTGCGAATCGACACTGACGGCGCACTGCGCGAAGTCGCGCGACATCAACTTTTTGCCGAGACCTGGGCGCTGGCGGCGAAGCAGGGCCACGTGCTCATCGGCGGCGATTACGGCTTCGGCTGGCTGGTCGACGAGAGCCGGGCGACGTCGATCGAGCCGGGGTTGAGATAGGAGTCGAATGCTGACACCAGCCGACCCTTAGCTGTCCCCCCGCCGAGCGAAGAGCTTGATCGTGTCCCCAAGCCTCGCGAGCGAGAGCAACGAGTTTGCGCCCTGCTTCAGCACGCTCAACCAGGCCCGGCCTTCGATCGCTTCTCGCGCCGCCTGAACCGAATCGGCGCCGGAGCCCGCTTCCCCCGACCTCGCCCCGCGCAAATGCCGCAGGATCTCGTGGTAGCCGATCCCGGTCGTGTGGGCTTCGACGCAGTGCAGATCGACGTCGGCCAAGAGCGTGACCAGGGAGCGGGTGTTGAAGTACGAGAGGTGCTCTTCGGGGTGGATGACGCTCCAGTTCTTCCGCAACACGCGGCGGCTTAGGGAGTCGAAGTTCGGGGTTGTCAGATAGAGAAGGCCACCGGGGCGAAGCACTCGTCCGACTGCCCGCAGAGTTCGCACCGGATCGTGCAGATGCTCGATCACCTCGAGCAGAGTGACCACGTCGAACGATCCGGGCACGAAACCGGCATCCTCGATTCCGCCCAGGTGGATCTGGTCTCGTGGCAATCCCAACCTCTCCGCGTAGCGCAGAGCGGAGCTGGAGATCTCCGTACCGTAAACCTCCCATCGCCTCTCGGCCGCGGTGGCGAGAAGGAAGCCGAAGCCGCAGCCGACATCGAGCAGCCTGCCGGATCGCCGGTGATCCTCGAATCGACCGAGCAGCTCGAGATAGCGGCTCTTCGTGAGAGGATCGAGCGCCGTGTTCCGCTCGGTGTAGTAGTCGGCGTACCAGTCCGCGAGCTCGACGGCGTTCCTGTGCTGTCCCGAGAAGACCTGGTCGCAGGTCGAACACCGCCAGATCGGGGTGCTCCATTTCGTGTACACTCGCTTCAGATGATCGCTCCCGCATCGCCAGCACCGGGAGCGATCCCCTTCCGATCCCGAGCTCAGGTCTTTCGAGTCGTTGGTCATGGGTGGGTGGCTCTTCAGCGCGCCAGCCTATCATGGTGGTCTCGCGAACACCTTGCCCCGACTCCCCACGCGCTCTATCGTTCTGGCATCCGCTGAGTAGATTTGGCCGGGAACCGGAACATCGGGAGAGAGAATCATCGTGCCCAGGGCGAAATCGGATCCAGTCAAGAGAAACGGCGCCAAGGTCTACACCACCGTAGACGTGGCCAGGCTCTGCAATGTCACGCAGCGGGCCGTTATCTACTGGATCGAGCAGGGGCGGCTCAGCGCCTACCGCACTCCCGGGGGCCACCGGCGAATCATGGAGGACGATCTGACGACCTTCATGGATGCCTATCGCATCCCCATGGGCAACGATTCCGATCCGCGCAAGGCCAAGAGGATCCTCCTGGTCGACGACTCACCCGCCTTCGTCGACACGATTCAGCGCATGATCCAACTGATCGACGGGCGCTACGAAGTGGCGACCGCCGGCACCGGCTTCGACTGTGGTGTCATGGTCTGCCGCTGGAAGCCCGATCTGCTCATCCTCGACATCGTGCTCCCCGAGATGGACGGTTACGAAGTGTGCCGCACTCTCAAGTCCGACGAGTCGACCAGCGACATCACGATCGTGGCGATTTCCGGGAGCCAGGAGTCCCACGTGCGCAGCAAGGCCCTCGATTGTGGGGCCGATGACTTTGTGGCCAAGCCCCTCGAAGAGCGCACACTCAGGGCATTGCTCGACCGACACGTCCCCGTCTGAGTGCTCCCTAGTGACTGGAGAACGCCGGCCACGCGTCGCATTCGTCGCTTCGGGGGGGGGCGGAAAAGGGTTGGCGCACGTCGGTGTTCTAAGGGCGTGCGAGGAAGCGAAGCTAGAGCTCGATGTGCTGGTGGGAACCAGCGCCGGCGCGATGGCCTGTGCCTTCATCGCCGCCGGCATCGAATCGGAATCGCTCGTGGCCCCTTTCCGTTCTTCGCGAGGAGCGCGCCTCTGGCGGGATTTCGGATCGCCTCTGCCGCTTTTCAGCCGACCCAACCTGGAGCGGCTCAGCCGGAGCTTCACCCGCACTCGGGGGGTTCTCCGAGCCGACGGCATCGAGTCGTTCCTCCGCAAGGCGCTGCCGGCCAATAGCTTCACCGATCTGGAACGGGAGCTTCACGTGATCACGACCGATCTCGCTTCGTCGTCGAGGGTCGTGTTCGACCGAGATGAAGACGTGCTCGTGTCGCAAGCCGTGGCGGCGTCGATGTCGCTGCCGGTCCTCTTCTGCCCCTTTCGGGTGAACGGGCGGGAGTATTTCGATGGCTCCATCAGCCGTTCCCTCTCGCTCGATGTGGCCTGTTCGGCCGGGGCCGACCTGATCATCGCGTCGATGGTTCACGCGCCTTTCCAGGGCGAAGAGGACTCCTTTCCGCACCGGGGCATGGTGCGTATCGTGACTCAGGCGATCAACACGATGGCGAGAAGTCGTGCGCTGATGGAGATCGATCTCTGCCGCCATGAGCATCCGGGGGTGAGGGTCGTTCTCGTGGAGCCGACCCGAAAAGACCCGGGCATGGTCAATGCATTCAGCCCCCACGAGGCGTGGAACGTGATCGTGACCGGGTACGCCGCTGCGCGGAAGTCGTTACGCAGCGCAGGGCTGCTCGGTTGAGCGTTGAGCGGGTCCGAGATAGCCATCTGGCGAGATTCCTCGACTACGTTGCCGCCGAGCGGCAGCTGGCGCTGCTGACGGCCGACGCCTACCAGCGAGATCTGGAACGTTATCTGCGATTCCTCGCCTCGCGCGGTCGCGATGCCGCGACCGCAACCCGCTCCGATATTCGCGCCTTTCTTCGACTGCTCACGGAGTTGGGGCTTGCCCCCGCATCGGTCGCCCGCAACTTGTCCGCGATCAAGTCGTTCTGCCGTTACCTGGTTCTGGAGGAGGGGATCGAACGCGATCCGTCGGCGTCGATCGTCACGCCGCGCCGCGACCGGCGTCTACCGCGGATTCTGGCGCCGCACGAGGTCGCCGCCCTCTGCGAGGCACCCGACGCCTCCACGCCGCTCGGGCAGCGGGATCGCCTCGCCTTCGAGCTGCTCTACGGGGCGGGGCTTCGGGTCTCCGAGCTGACCGCGCTGACCCTCGACCGGGTCGACAGAGACGAAGCGAGCTTGCGGATCAGAGGGAAGGGCGAGCGCGTGCGACTAGTTCCTATCGGCTCCTCGGCTTTGCGCTCGATCGCTCGTTGGATGAGCAGCGGACGGCCAGCGCTGCTGCGCGCCTCTGTTCCGGAACTGGTGCTCAACGCACGAGGGAAGCCGATTACCCGCATGGGGATTTGGAAGGCGATGCGCCGCCACGCGATCCCGCTCGGCCTCGCTGATCGAGTTTCACCCCATGTGCTGCGCCACTGCTTCGCCACCCATCTGCTCGAAGGCGGTGCCGATCTGCGCGTTGTGCAGGAGCTCCTGGGCCACGCCGATATATCGACCACGCAGGTCTACACGCATCTCGATCAGTCCTATCTGCGAGAGGTGCATAGGACTTTTCATCCGCGGGCGTGATAGAGGCGTTCAGGGTGGTGGGTCGAGTGCCGGCCCCGGCAGTCGCTGCAGCACCTTCCATTCGGCGATCATCTCCTCCTCGCGCCCCGCGGCGACCTCTCTGCGGACGTATAGGCCGTCCGGGACCATCTGAACCGCGCCTCGGCCGAGACTAGATTGCCCGACGCGCTCGATGATCGGCACGTAGTCCCGGGTGAACGCCGGATGCAGGTCGAGCCGGACCCTCTCCGCCGCCCAGAAGCCGAGGCTGATGATAGTCGGTTTGGCTTCCTGGAGCAGGTAGTCCCGCAGCTTCTCCGGGTCCCGGCGGAAGGTCCGGGCGATGGTCGGGTCGCAGAGGCCGGGTATGTCGTAGGTATGGAGATCGGTGTAGTAGAGCGTTCCGCCCAAGCCGTTGACCAGAACCGAGGCGTCGCTCAGGCCGAGCCACGCTGCCAGGTGATCGAAGCGCCGGCCGTTGAAGCTAGCGACTCCCTCGACCGACGAAGCGGGGGGAAGCACTTTGGTTCGGTGGGAGCCCGACCAGTGGAAGGGGGCTAGGATCCCCAAGACCACCACGCCGGCGATGGCCGCCACTCGACCACTCACGCCAAGGGCGCGGCCGACCTCTTTCCCGAGCAACACCAGGAATGGACCGACGAGCAGGGCGAAGGGGGTTCCGAAGCGGAACTCCAACATCCAGTCCGGGGGAAGAAGGAGGAACTCGACGATGGCGATCGACAGGAATGCCCCGGCGGTCCACAGGGCTTCTGATCCCCGGCGCCGGGTGCCGAGCATCACCCCGAACCCCAGCAACGTCGCCACGACCATTGCCGGTCCCAGTACCTCGAAGGTTCCGCCTACGAGGTCCATGAATCTGTCCACCTCTTGGCGCTGGAGCAAGATGGTTCCGAATGCCGACTCCACCACTCCTGCCCCCCCTTTGGCGTAGTAGGTGTTGGGGAGCCACTCTCCGAACCATGCCCGGCGCGCGAGAAGGAAGATGCCGTAGAGCGTTCCGAACCCGGCGCAGAAAATGCCCAGGTCTCGAGCCCAAGGACGGCGGCGCCTTCCGGCAAAGCCGTGGATCAGGAGCGTGGCCGGGAAGGCTGCCGCCCAGAGGATTCCGTCGGGGCGGGTCCAGCCGATGGCCACCGCGAGGATCGCGGCGTGAGACGCGGAGCGACCGGAGAGGCCCCGCGGCGAGGCGCAGACATAGAAGAGGAGCCCCAGGAGACCGGCGAGGAGACCGTTTTCGAGCCCCGCGACCGCCCAGAAAGCAAAGGGGGTGCTGATCGAGGCCAGAAGCAGCGCCCACGCACTGGCCCAGTGCCCGACACGAGGCGCGAGCGCCCGGTGCACCGCCACGAGACCCACCAGAGCGGAAGCGGCGCCCAGGAGCTTGGGAGTGAGCACCGGATCGAAGAGCCGGAGAGTGAAGAATGGGGCGAGCAGAAACACCCACGTGGGGTTGGAATATCCCTCGACCGGCGGAGATCCCGGAGTCGCCACGAGGCCGTGGCCGAATGCTAGATTCCGGGCATAGGCGAAGCTGATTCCGGCATCATCTACGATCCACTCGCCGAAGATGAGAGCGTGGAGGAGGAGAACCAGCCCGGGGAGGAATGCCGGGATTCTTCGGATCACGGCCTCGGCTTCTCGTGGCGCTCCCCGGAGCGCCTATTTCGTCTGTTATGTCGGTCGGGCATTCTCATCCCGCTCAGGTGGCGGCGTGCTGGATATGGCGGGTTCGACGGGTGTTGATTGTGTCACGTCTCGCGGCTCTCGCGCAATCGATGCGCGTGACGCTCCCCCCGGCGGAATCTCGGATCAGGCGGAGCCCCGCCTTGATACGATGCCCTCATGTCACGATGTCATCTCGGCGGAGCCTTGGGGGTGCTTGTCCTCGCAACAGCCCTTCGCCTGTACGATCTGGGCGGCGAGAGCCTCTGGCTCGACGAGGCGCACATGGCGATCACGGAGCTCCAACGCCCCAGCTTCGCTGCGCTGATGCGCGATTCCATGGCCACAATGCGCGGGACGCTGCCCTTGCACCAATCTTTCCTCTATTTCTGGGGAAACGCCTTGGGCACGAGCGAAGCCATGCTCCGCTTACCGTCGGCCCTGGCGGGGATCTTGGCGGTTGCGGCCGTGCTGCTAATCGGCTTCCGCGCGATCACCTGGCGCGCGACCGGACTCGTTGTCGCCCTTCTGCTCGCCATGAATCCGACGCACCTCGCCTATTCGCAGGAGGCACGCTGCTACAGCTTTTTCCTCCTGTTCTCGGCGGCATCGTGCGCGGCGTTCCTGGCGCTTGTTTTCGCGACCACTCACACCCGCCGCGCGGCTCTTATCTACGTTGCCACCACCACGGCACTCCTCTACACGCACCTATTCGCCGTGTTGGTGTTACTCGCTCAGGCGGCCGTCCTGGTGGCGGAATGCTGGGGGCGACGTAGTCGCCCAATCCCTTGGATCCGGCCGGCTCTTGCGATCGCCGCCCTTTACCTTCCCGCTCTCTGGCTCGATCTCAAGCAGATCGGCATGGAGTTCGACCCGGAGCTCGCGCATTCCTTCATTCCCAAGCCCGATCTGAAGACGATTCCTCATATTCTGAAACAGTTCGCGGGGGGAGAGCACGTGGCGGATGGCCTTCCGCTTTTCGCCCTGATGACGATCGGCGTCGCCTTCGGTGCGGCGAGCTGGCTGCGGCGCGAAATCGACCACTGGCGCTCCGCCTCCGCGGGGGCCGGTCCCGATCTCCTGCGCGAGCGCCTCATGGTTGCCTGGCTGGCGATCATGCTCGGTGTCCCGCTCGTCGTCTCCATCGCAGTCACTCCAGTGCTGAGCGATGCCCGCTATGTGCTCCCCGCCCTGGTCCCCTTCCTCTGGCTCGCCGCATGCGGCCTGCGTCTGTTGCCCGTGGTGCCACGGCGCCTGGCGTTGGCGACGGTCCTGGCGTTTCTCGCCGCCGAGCTGCCCAGCTACTATGGCGAGCTTCAGCGCGAGCCGTGGCGCGACGTCGCTTCCCTCGTTCGAGAGATGGGAGAGGAGGCCGATCCGATCCTGGTGACCGCCCCCTTCGTGTCCACGCCCCTCGTCTACTACTTGGGGACGAAGCGGCGCATACTCCCTCTGGCGGCCCAAGGCGGCCCCGAGAGAATCGAACGAAGCCGAGTCGCGGCGTTCGAGCAGCTGGCCGACGATCGGGCTACCTGGCTGGTCGCCTCGCACGATCGCGGCATGGGCATCCATTACGCCGAGGCGCTCGCCGAGGAGCGAGACACACTCGTCCACCGCGTCTACCCCGCGATCTCGGTCTACCGTTTCGGAGCCCGCGAGTAAGGATCGGCGGTGTCGTACGCCACCGACTCCACCATCCGCACGACATTCCCGACCGAGAACCCCAGCCGCTCCAGCGCCTCGCTGCCAGGCGCAGACATGCCGAAACGGTCTAGCGCGACGATCGCGCCGCCGTCACCGGTCCACCGGTGCCACCCTTGGCTCACGCCGGCCTCGATGGCGACGCGGCCACGAATCTCCGGAGGCAGAACCGAGTCTCTGTACTCGGCCGGCTGGGACTCGAAGAGCTCCCAGGAAGGCATCGAAACCACCCGCGTCGCCACGCCCCGTTCCGCCAGCCGCTCCTGCGCGTCGAGAGCCAGCGACACTTCCGACCCGGTCGCGATCAGGATCGCCCTCGCCGGCCCCTCGGAATCGGAGAGCACATAGGCCCCCCGCCGCACGCCGCTCGGCTCGGCCCCTTCGAGCACCGGCAGCGCCTGGCGAGACAGAACGATTCCCACCGGTCCCTCAGTCGTTCGCATCGCGATCCGCCACGCCTCGGCCGTTTCGGTCGCGTCGGCCGGCCGCAACAGAGTGAGCCCGGGAATGGCACGCAGGCTCGCCAGATGCTCCACCGGCTGGTGGGTGGGGCCGTCCTCGCCCAGCCCCACGGAGTCGTGGCTCCACACATAGATCACGGGAAGCCCGCACATCGCGGCGAGGCGTGCAGGAGGCCGCATGTAGTCCGAAAAGACGAAGAACGTGCCTACGAAAACCCGGAGCCCGCCGTGGTACGCAAAGCCGTTTGCGATG
>CAZFNT010000083.1:0-11183 GCA_964520315.1 uncultured Gemmatimonadota bacterium | reverse complement strand
GACGTAGCCGCAGCAGACTACCGCCTCGCCGTTCGCTCTCGCCACGCCCCTTCCACTCTTCGACCAGATATCTCCCGCCTTTCAATTCCGGATGGAGACCGCGCACTCGCCTCTGGCTTCCGTCAGTCATTGCCAGGCATGCCCAACGGCTCCGCTCCCACGAACCACCGATCAGACCTACTCGCATCGACCGCGCGGAGCTCATGTGTGAGGCGACGGGATTTCGGCCCTATCGGTACGCGCGTGCCCTCGGCTATGATGCGAAGCGACTCACCAACACCGACTGCACCATTGCTCGAAACTCAGCGACCGGAGGGGAAGGCGGCGCCGGGCTCTATTGCGATGATGGATCGGCCCCGACGCTCATTCGCTGCGTCGTCTCGCAGAACTACACCGACGAGAGCGGAGGGGGTTTGTATTGCATCGAGGGCGCATCGCCGACACTCACCAATTGTGTCGTCGCCGACAACACAGCCAGATTCGGTGGAGGGCTCTATTCTCTCGTTTCCTCTCCGGCTCTGGCCAACTGCACGCTCACGCGGAACCTCGCCTCCGATGGCGGCGGCGCGCTCTTCGGCCCAGGCTCCGATCCGACCTTCGCGAACTGCATACTCTGGGCCGACACACCGCAAGAGCTCAGCGCCGGATCACCGACCCTCATCTTCTCGAATATCCAAGGCGGCTGGGTCGGCGAAGGCAATATCGACGCCGATCCCGGCTTTCGCACCTACGGCCGCTTCGAATACCTGCTCCGCCCCGGCTCCCCCTGCATAGACGCCGGAGACCCGGCGATCAAGGACAGCCTCTTCGATCGGCATCCGCGGTGGCCCGAGTGGTATTCCAACGGCACTCGCTCCGACATGGGGGCCTACGGAGGTCCTGGCAATCGCGGCTGGTATCCCTGAGGGGCGAGGAGGAATCGATCCGACTGCAATCAGCCCGCCTTCCTGCCGATGAGCGAAAAAGGAGTCCGCTGAGCGCCGTCACGATCTCGGTCGATCGCGGCGCGTGGCGATCAACGCGGGGAAGTGCACTTGAAACAGCAAGCGCGAATCGATGAGCTGAAGGCCGGCGGCCGCCTGCCCTCTCCCACCGGAGTAGGGCTGGCGATTATGCGGCTGACCCACGACGAACGCAGCTCCACAGCCGAGATCGCGCGGGTGATCCAGTCCGATCCGGCGCTCACGGGGCGCTTGCTGAAGCGGGCCAACTCCGTGGCCAGCGCCACACGCCATCCGGTCGCCTCGGTGCCCGACGCTCTGGTTCGCTTGGGGCTGAGGGCGGTGAGTCAATTGGCGCTCGGCTTCTCGCTGCTCTCCAACCACCGCAAGGGTCGCTGCGAAGCCTTCGACTACGCCACCTTCTGGTCCAGCTCCCTGGCCGCCGCCGTAGCCGCGGAGCTGCTCGCCCGCGAGCGCCGCCTTCCCCGCCATGAGGAGTTCTTCGCATGCGGTCTGCTCAGCCAAATCGGTCGCCTGGGGCTTGCCTGCGTCCATCCCGAGCGCTACTCGGAGCTGTTGAAGTCGCGCCCCGACGGCCGTCTCTCCACACTGGTGGAGATGGAGCGCGAGGAGTTCGGGATCGATCACAACGACCTGGGAGCCGCGCTGCTCGACGACTGGGGCATTCCGGCCGCTCTGGTCGCGGCGGTGCGCACACATGAAGATCCGGGCGCGGAGAAGGGAGCGGAAAGCGGCGCCGCCGCGGCCGAGATCCTGAACCTCGCCCGAGCACTGGCCGGTGTGTGCTCGGCCGATGAGATCACACGACGACGTCTGGCGGCGCATCTGCGGGCGCTGGCGGAGCGTCGAGGCATCGGCTCCGAGCGGCTCGAGGCTCTCTACTCACGGGTGGTGGCCGCATGGCGCAACTGGGGCGAGAGCTTCGAGATCTGGACGCAGAATCCCGGCCCTCTCGCCGCGCCCGAGGAGGCCGCGGAGGGCGCTGGCGATTCGCGAGAGATGATCGCAGATCGCGTCGAGTCGCCGGAACCGACGGCGAGCGAGGAGGCTGTCCCCGCGCAGCGCAACGGGAGCGTTGGGGACGACGATCGCAAGATGCGCATGAGGATCCTGGTGATCGACGACGATCGAGTATTGCAGCGGATGGTCAAAGCGCATCTGACCAGGAGCGGCCACAGCGTGCGCCAGGCGCTAGACGGCCGCCAAGGGCTCGAGATGATCATCAAGGAGCTGCCTGATCTGATCCTGACCGACCGGATGATGCCAGGTCTCGACGGCCTGAAACTGTGTCGCGCACTGCGACGGGCAGAGACAACGCGAGGTCTCTACCTCATCATGCTCACCAGCCGTGATGACGAAGAGAGCATTCTCGAGGCCTTCGAGGCAGGCGCGGACGACTACATCATCAAACCGTTCAAACCTCGCTCCCTGATGGCGCGAATTCGGGCTGGCGAGCGGATAGTAGGGCTCCAGTCCCAGGTCAAGCGCGACCGAGAGCAGATCCAAGAGGTCGCCGCGCGGCTGAGCGTGCTCAACCGCCGTCTGGAGCAGGTATCGCTCACCGATGCCCTGACCGAGCTGCCGAATCGCCGCAACGCCATGCGGATGCTCGAGCAGACTCGGAGAAGCGCCGAGCACGGCCGGCCCTCCTCGTGCATGATCATCGACATCGACCATTTCAAGGCCGTCAACGACACCCATGGGCACGCGGCCGGAGACGTCGTGCTGCGAGAGGTCGCGTCGCGACTGAAGGGGAGCCTGCGGTCCCGCGACGTGGTCTGCCGATTCGGCGGTGAGGAATTCCTGGTGATCTGCGAAGAGACCGACCTGGGGCAGGCGGCGCAACTGGCGGAGCGGCTGCGCGCCGCGGTGGCCGCAAGCCCGATCACTCACGACGATTGGAGCGTGCGGGTGACGGTCAGCATCGGCGTCTCCCAGCTCGGCTCCGGCGCAGAGCAGATCGATGCTCTGCTCAAGGCCGCCGACCTGTGTCTCTACCGCGCCAAAGAGCTGGGGCGCGATAGGGTCTGCAAGAGCACCTAGGCGCGGGCTGTCTATTCGAAACCTGGGAAGAGGGCGTCGCGCTTTTCCACGGCATTGTTCAGGCAGCCCCGCGACCGATCGCGCTGTGTGTGCTGGCGGATCACAACCATCTGGCCCACAGCGACGATTGCCATGAGGCACTGGGACGCGCACCTCGTGGCACTCGTGGCAGGCGACGCTCGCTTTCCCGGCCTCTCTCCCCACGATCAGCGGCTCCGCGCCCCACGGCGCGGTTTGCGAGCACGGAGAACAGAGTGGCCGAAAGAGCCGGCTAGAACCCCGTCCCCCCCATTGAGCGAGCCCACTCCTCGGCGCTGCCGGCGCGCATGGTGGGGTTGGTGCGCAGCTCGTCGGCGATGGCGCTGCGCGGTGCCATGCCGTAGTCGTGGCCGGGCAGCACTATCGTCTCGCCCGGCAGTCGGCCCAATCGGCGAAGCGACTCGAACATCGCCCGCGGGTCGGCGCCGGGCAGATCGACCCGACCGCAGGCCCCGACGAAGAGCACATCGCCCGTGATCACGTGGCCTTCCACCAGCAGGCACAATCCACCCGGTGTGTGCCCCGGCGTATGCAGCAGCTCGATGCGCACCGAGCCGATCTCGATCGAGTCGCCGTCCCCATGCTTGATCAGCCGCTCTGCTTCGAGGCCCGCGGCCTCGCGAAGCGCCCCAGCCTCCTCGGTGTGCACATGGAATGGCCCTTCGATCTCGACGGCGAGCTCCCGCACTCCGGGGATCTGCACTCCCATCCACGAGCCGCCGATATGATCCGGATGAGTGTGGGTGGCGATGCAGCCGGTGAGCCGCATCTCGTGCTGCTCCGCGATCCGCACCAGGCCGACCGGATCCCACGAGGGATCGACGATCAGGCACTCGCCGCTCTCGCGGCAGCCGACCAGGTAGGCGAAGTTGGCCATCTGACCGGCGATCGGATGGGTGCTCGCGTGGTCGCGACCGCCGAGCAGTTGCTGGAGGAAGAGCGGGGATCGATTCGCTGAGTCCATTGAGCCTCTCGTGCTGAAGTGGGGGATCACACTGTATCGCGGCCGGAGCGGGGCGCTTCGAGGATCCACGCGCCGGCGGGTCCGCTTGACGTGCCGATTCAGATGTTCGACGACCAACTCTTGCTGCCGAAAGCTCCGCAGTCCCTCCAATCTGAGCTTCCTTCATGGAGGCGACGCATCGATCGAATCGTGGCGACGGTCGAGAGTATGACGATGTGAGCTATCCGCATGAATCAATCCGCGCTTGTTCACAGGATCGGCGTGATCGCCGGAGCCCTAGACACGCCTTGCCAAATAGGACTATATTTGTCCTGATTAGTCGAGCCTTCGAGACGAAAGGAAGACCATGTCCCACGAGTTTACAGAGGACGAGATCCTCGACGAGATCAAACACCACTTGGAGGAGAACGCCATCATGCTCTTCATGAAGGGCACTCCCCGAGCTCCACGCTGCGGCTTCTCGGCGACGGTCGTCGAGATCTTCGATTCCATGGGCGTTCAGTACGGGGCGATGGACGTGTTGCCCGACCCCAAGATCCGTGAGGTCCTGTCGAGGCACAGCAACTGGCCGACGATCCCGCAGGTGTTTCTGCGCGGTGAGCTGATCGGCGGGGGCGACATCGTCAAGGAGCTGGCGGCGAGCGGGGAGCTGGAGACGAAGATCGAGGCGGCACTGGTGGGCTGAAACGCTTCCATATGGCGGCGCTTGATGGCAAGCTACGCGGGTTCATGAGGGCCGGTCGAGCGACCGGTTCCCTTTAGTAGTGCCCGCGACGGCTCGAGACCGGCCTCGCGAAAGCTGGAGCCCCGCGTGCCACTGCCGCACATAAGCGACGAGAATCGAAGCAGGATCGTCGCCGCCCTCGCCGTCTGCCTCTCGCTCTTCATGCTCCTGTGGGGGGGCACTTTTCACGGGCCGACCCGCTTCCCCGTGGCGCTGGCGCAACACGTCGTGCTCATCGGCCTTTGCATCCTGGGCGCCCGACGGCTCGGCCGGCTGGGTGGGCTTTCGCGGAGGGGTGATCGCCACCTGGTCATCGCCGGGACGGCGCTCCTGGCTTATGTCGAGCTGCGGGCGATCGCGGCAGCCTATCCGCGTTTCTCGGGTACGGCCGCGCTGGCCGTGATCGCCGGTGTTGCGCTGGTCGTCGTGACGATCTCCTACGCGCGTGAGTCGGCCGAGATCCGGCGGCGAGTGCTGACCGGTGTGGCGCTTCTGGGGGCGATCGCTGCGGCGATCGCGCTGGTGCAGTGGTCCAGAGATCTGACACCGCGCGCCAGCGCCCCCTTTGGGCACCACAACCTGCTCGGCGCCTTTCTGGCGCTCGTCCTACCGGTGCAGGCCGCGCTGGCCCTCTCGACGGCTCACAACCGCTCCGAGCGCACGATCGGCGCGGCCGCGGCGGTGCTCGCGCTGGTGGCTCTCATCGCGACCCGGTCGCTCGGATCGGTGATCGGGGTTCTGGTGGCGATCCCCGCGGTGCCGCTGGCGAACCTCCTGCTCAGACCGGCCGGCTCCAGCCGCCCACGTCGCCCGCCCGGGGCCCTTGCCGGTGTGGCCGTGACAGCGTTAGTGGCGATCGCTATCGTGCCCTCTACCGAGGCGGGCCAGGCATTGTCGACGCGGATGGCGCGCCTGGCCTCCGGGGGCGGAGACCGCTCCGGTTCAGAGCGGGTGGAGTTCTTCAAGGCGGCGTCGGCCGGTGTGCGAGAGGTTCATCCCTGGATCGGTTTCGGAACCGGAATGACCCCCTTCGCCTTTCCTCTCGATCTTCGGCAGAGGGTGGTCCGACAGGCGGAAGGTGTGGCTGTGACCCACCTACACTCGACACCGGTTCAAGTCGCCTACGAGCTCGGCCTAGTGGGGCTGATTCTCGCGACGGTCACCGGCGGCTTGGCGACCGTGTCGATCGCCCGCCGACTTCGAGCCACCGAGCCGGGGACCGACCGCACGGTGCTGCTCGCGGTCCTCGGAGCGGGGGTCGCATACGGTGTGCGCTGTCTGACCGATGTGAACTTCTTGGCGCTCGCGGTCCCATATACCGGCTGTGGGTTGCTCGGTTTGGCGCTCGCGGTTCCATCGGGGGGCGGTTCGGCGTTGAGCGCGCAAGTGGATCTGGCGGCGAGGGAACGGCTGCCCGGGCAGGGCTTCCTCTATGCCTTGCTCGACGTTCCCGCTCTGCTCTTGGTGCCCCTATTGGTACGGGCCGACATCGCCCATCGGCATGCCGACGCCGCCTTCGCCGCGACGCAAGAGATCACGCAGGCATCTCTCGTCGAAGCGCTGGAGCACTATGAGGCGGCCCATCGCTGGGATCCGAAGTTCGGCTTCTATGCCTTCGAGGCGGGGGTCTTGACCGAGGCGCTCTCGGAGCTGGAGCAAAGGCCCGAGCGGCTCGATCAGGCGGATCAACTGCTCGCCGAAGCGATGTTGGCTACGCCAACCGTTCCCGGCTATGCCCTTCATCTGGGCTGGCTCCGTCTACGGCGCGGTCAGCTCGAAGATGCGATCGGCCCGATCTCGCTCGCGGCCACCGTGGAGAACCGCTCCGCCTTCGCGCAACCGGTGCTGGGACGCCTGCTCCTGGAGCGCGGAGACATGGCGAACGCCCTCGAGGTCTTCACCGAGATGCAGCGTCAGCGCCCGATCTGCGCCTGCGCCGAGATGTTCCACGAGCCGCCGCTGGCCGAGAAGATGCCGGCTCTGATCGACGAGATCGAGCGACGAGACCAGATGGCGGGGCGTGCCGCCCGCATGCTCTTCGAGTCGTGCGAAGATGAATCGCAGATCGTCGACAGGCAGACCCTCCACAGGACCGACGATCAAAACCCCTGGAAGGCGCGATCGCTCTATGTGTTCCGCCGACCCGGAGTGACAACGCTCACCGCGCCCTTCGTTCTTCGCGTCACCGAATCGAGTCGGCGGTTGAATCGAACGCGGGCGAGCATGAAGCTGCACGCCGAAATCGATCGGCGAGCCGGGCCGGCACGGGCTCGCCCGCTGCTCGACTCTCGATTTCGGGCGGCGCGGCCGCTCTTGCCGCCGGAGTTCTTGTAGCGAGCTACGGAATCCTGCCCTCGATGCCGAGGCGGCGGGCGAGAAGCAGCGCCACTTCAAGGCTCTGGGAGTGGTTGAGCCTGGGATCGCAGAAGGTCTCGTAGCTCTCGTCCAGGTCGTCTTCGGTCAGCCCGAGAGCTCCACCAATGCACTCGGTGACCCGTTCCCCGGTGAGCTCCAGGTGAACTCCGCCCAGAATCGTGCCGGCCATCTCGTGGGCGCGAATCGCTGCCCCGAGCTCGTTCAGAATGGCATCGAACGACCGGGTCTTCCGTCCGGACCGGGTCTTGATCACGTTTCCATGCATCGGATCGCAGCACCAGACCACCGGCAGATCCGCGTCGCGGACCGCACGGATCAGGGGCGGCAGTTGGCGCTCGACCTGGCCGGCCCCGTGGCGGGTGATCAAGACGATTCGGCCCGGCTCCGCGTCCGGGTTCAGCCGGCGCGCCAGCTCCACTGCTTCGTCGGGCGTGCACGCGGGACCGATCTTCACGCCGATCGGATTGCGAACGCCTCGAAAGAACTCCACATGCGCACCATCGACGCCCCGGGTGCGCTCCCCGATCCAGAGCATGTGGGCGCCGAGATCGTAGTAACCCTCGCGGCGCGGGACGGTGCGCGTCTGCGCCTGCTCATAGGGCAGGTGCAACCCCTCGTGAGATGTGTAGAACTCAACGCGATTCAACAGATCGGTGCCGATCTCACCCAGCCCCTCCAAAAAGCCGATCGAGTCCTGGATCGCACCGACCACCTTCATGTACTCCGCCTCGGCGGGCGTGTCTCTGAAGTCCCTCATATCCCAGTATTCGGGGTGGTGGAGGTCGGCAAAACCGCCGTCGATCAGCGCTCGGATGAAGTTCAAGGTGAGCGCACTGTGCTGGTAGGCCTGAATCATGCGCGCGGGGTCGTGAATGCGGCGGCGTTCGTCCGGCTCGAAATCGTTGACCAGATCGCCCCGATAGCTCGCGATCTCCTTTCCCCCGAGTCGTTCCACCGAGCTGGAGCGGGGCTTCGCGTACTGACCGGCCATCCTGCCCACGCGAACCACCGAGCGATTCATGCCGTAGATCAGAATCAAGCTCATCTGCAGAAGGATCTTGAGCTTGCTGGCGATCCGATCGGGTGTGCAATCCTCGATCTTCTCCGCGCAGTCCCCCCCTTGGAGCAGGAAGCGCCGTCCTTCACCGGCGGCGGCCAGTTCGACGCGCAAGCGCTCCACCTCTCCGGCCGTCACCAGTGGAGGATAGGATCGGATCTTCTCGAGCGCGGCGTCGAGGGCAGCGGTGTCCTTGTACTTCGCCTGTTGGGTCGCGGGGCGGCTGCGCCAGGATTCGGGGGACCAGTCGGTCATCGTCTTGCTGAGCCTGTTGATGCGGGAATGTATCGAAAAGCTGATTCTACCGCAAAGACGGGGCCCGGTGGTGCTCCGACGTGCCACCCAGATCGACGCTCCACATGGAGCGCCCGAAGGTGGCGGCCGCTAGCTTTCGACTACCGGAATCCAGCTTGAGATCCATGACCACTCCAAGCGGCAATCCTCGCCCAAGGCGGCGCCACGCCACCCCTCCGTTCTCGGAGGTGTAGACTCCCACATCGGTCGCGACGTAGAGCAAGCTCGCATCATCGGGATCAACGACGATGTCGTTTATCGACACATCGGGCAGAGCGTCTCCGATCGAGACCCAGGAATCTCCACCGTCGCTCGTGCGATAGACGTGCGACATCACCTGATCCCATTTGAATCCCGAGAGACTCACATAGAAGACCTCCGGATCGCCGGGATCCGCCGCCACCCGAGTGACCCAGCGGTCGGGAAGACCGTTTTCGACCGAGGTCCATGAACCTCCGCCGTTCCGGGTGATAGCTACATTTCCGTCGTCCGTCCCGGCGTAGATATAGTCTCCGTCGACTGGTGAAACGGCCAGAGGAGTGAGGGTTGCGTAGGGGAGATTCCCGGCTCCGGGTCGATCGGTGAGATCCCCGGAAATGGCGCTCCAATTAGCGGCGCGGTTCGTGCTTCGATAAACGCGGTGTGTGCCGAAGTACAGTGTGGATGGGGTGGAGAGATCGAGTGCGAGGGGAGCATTCCAGTTGTGGCGATCGGCTCCGTTGATGCCGTTCTTCGCCCACGAAAACGAGCCTCCACCGTTCGTGGATCGATTGAGGGCACCCCACTGCCACTCCGCGTATACGTAGTTCGCGTTGGAAGGATCGACCAAAACGTAGAAACCGTCGCCGCCCAGTATCTGGCTCCAATCGTCCACGCCGCCGCTGTAGGTGCGATTGGTACCGTTGTCTTGGGTTCCGCCGTAGAAGCGGTGTGGATTCGAGGCATCGATCTCGCAAGTGTAGAACTGCGTGATCGGCAGGTTCGACTTCTTGTTCCAGCTGGTTCCCCCGTTGCTCGATGTGTATACGCCCCCGTCATTGCCCAGAACCAAGCGATCGGGATCGAGGGCGGAAATCGCCATACCGTGATGGTCGACATGCACTCCCCAACCGACATTCCCCCACGAGCTTCCGCCATTGGTGGAGCGGTACAGATCCAGTCCCAGCACAAAGACACGATCCGGGTCGCTGGGGCCGACACGGATATTCCCGAACCACCACCCGTAGCTGGAGTAGACCCAGTCGAGCGCGGAGTCGTTGACGCGCACCCAGTTCTGTCCACCATCGCTCGACCTGTAGACACCGTCGAAATAGCCGACTTCGTCGGCATAGATCGCGTAGACAACCCGTGAATCGGATGCCGCGATCGCGAGCCCAATCCGGCCGACATCAGCGGAAGATGGTGGCAACCCACCTGCGACCGGGGACCAACTGTCGCCACCGTCGAAGCTCGAGTAGACCCCGGATCCCAATCCGCCGAAGCGACGGCGATCGGGCCGGCGGATGCGCTCCCAGGTCGCCGCCAAGAGATGATCCGGATCCTCCGGGTCGATGACTACGTCGATGCACCCTGTGGAGTCATTGACCGAAAGCACTTGTGCCCAACTGTCTCCACCATTGGTGCTTCGGTAGAGACCTCGCTCCGGGTTGGTGCTGTACAGGGCACCCATGGTTGCCGAGAATACGCGGTTCGAGTTCGTAGGGTCCACCACGATTCTGCCGATATGACGCGTATCTTCCAGTCCCTTGATCGCCCAGTGATCTCCCCCGTCGGTGGACTTCAGGATTCCCACGCCGGGGAATGTGGCGCTACCTCCCCCGGGGTTTACCTCTCCCGTGCCAACCCAGACGATGTTTGGATTCAGCGGATCGACCGTCACCGATCCGGCGGCGAGCGTGGCGAATCTATCGTGCAGGGGCTTCCAGCTGGAGCCACCGTCGTCGCTTCTGAGCAAGCCTCCATTTGCGGCGGCGGCATAAATGATGTTCGGATCCTGGGGATGGAGGGCAATGTCGGTGATGCGCCCTCCGGTATTCGTCGGCCCCACTAGCTCCCATCGGCGCCGATCGTCGTAGGCGGCCTCGAAATGCGTGCTCGCCTCCTCGACCGCCCGCACCGTCGCGGCGTGGTCCAGGATTCCCTTGGGATAGGCGCGCATGCGGAAAAGGTATTGATTCGGGCGTTTTGTGCTTTCTTCCAGTCTGGTTTGGTGCCGATGTTCGGAGGGCGAGGGGCCCTGGCCCGAGGTGGGGCGGTTTGCGCAGCCATAGGCGGCGGCAACGAGCATCAGGGGCAAGGGATTCGGTCTGCAAGGCACGTTAGGCTCCTTCGACGGCAGGGAGCAGGATCAGCGCGGGGCGCCGCGCACCAAGAGGATAGACCCGAATGGTCGCAGCGACCCTTCATGTTATCGTAGCTCCATGTCGTGGATTCGCGAGATCGTCGAAGGCGACGCGAGCGGGTTGCTCGCAGAGCTCTACGAGAAGCTGGTCCCTCGGGGGGGACGCGTGGCCCACATTCTTCGGTGCCACAGCCTGAACGCGGCGTTGTTGAGAGACCATCTCGCGCTCTATCGCACGATCATGTTCGGCCGATCCGGACTCTCTCGGCGTGATCGAGAGATGGTCGCCACCGTGGTATCGGCCATCAACTCTTGCCACTACTGAACCAGCCACCACGGGGGGGCCCTCCGTGCGCTGACCCGTGACGAGAAGCTCGTGGCCG
>CAZFNT010000082.1:10182-11223 GCA_964520315.1 uncultured Gemmatimonadota bacterium | reverse complement strand
GATCCCTCTCCACGATCCGAATCCAGGGGAGCAAGCCGGCGCCGGCGATCTGATCGTGCTCGACGACGAGCTCCACGCGGCATTCTCCACACGACTCGGCGACCGCTCCTCGGTGAACCACGCCGCGCGCTCCGGAGAAGACTGGGAGGTCGAGTCGGCCATCCTGGAGAACACGCAGAGCGTGGTGGCGGACGTGCGTTTGGCTACGGCGCTTGCCGGTTTGCCGATCTTGGCCAGCTATCGGCGAGCAGAGAACATCTACTATCAGATATGGGACGGATCGACGTGGACCTTTCCCGCTCGCCTCAACAATGCGTGGAAGCGGGTCCCTGAGCACTACGGCGGAATGGGCTTGCTCTCCGACGCCGCGATCGGCGCGACATGGACCGATGACCGTCTTCAGCCCGGCGCGTCGGCCGACCTGGCCTTTGCTCTCTCCGATCCGAGCAACGAGCTCGACTACGGTGTCAGCTTGGTGGACTCCACACTGGTCTCCTCTCTTGTCGAAGGCGACTCGATCGCATTCGACTTCGAAGTGGGCAACTGGACCTCGTGGCCCGGAACCGTCGATGTGTGGGTGGAGTACAGCGGCGTCAGGGGACGCTCCGGGCTGCTTTTGAAGGGCAGGATCTCGTTGAGCTCTGGCGAGAGCCGGATTCTTCGATTGGTACGGCTCGTTCCGATCGGCACCGCGGCCGGCTGGTGGGATCTCAAGGTGCTCGTCGGGGATTATCCCGTCGCCGACCACGACACCGATATGTTCTCGGTGGAGGTGATATCGGCGCCCCCAGTTCAGCGGCGAATGTGTCGAGAGGTGCGTAGGTAAGCGCGACAACGATCTACCTGTCGATCCCGCTCAGTCGGCCGACACAGGAGGTAGGTGCGGCGCGCCCACGTGCGTGAGCTCCGCGCCCTTCCGCAACACCTCCGAAAGAGTGCCGATGAGCCGCTTTCACGTCGACATCCGCAACTTCCCGCGTAATCACTACCTCGTGCTCAAGGCGCTCTACCGTGTGCCGGCCATGCGACTGGCGCCCGCAT
>CAZFNT010000082.1:0-10172 GCA_964520315.1 uncultured Gemmatimonadota bacterium | reverse complement strand
TCCGTCCTGACGGCCGACACCGTCAGCGTCATGGGATTCGGCTGCGGAATCGGCGCCGCGGCCCTGCTTGCGTCGGGGATCATCGTTCCTGCTCTAGTCCTCCTACACGCATCGATGCTGCTCGACTACGTCGACGGCGAAGTGGCGCGCTTGCGCAACGAGGCATCTCTGCACGGGGCGTGGCTCGAAGTCGGTTTGGACAAGATCCAGGCGGTGTTCCTCTTTGCCGGGCTCTCCGTGGGTGCGGCGGGCACCGAGGGTGGCGCCGCGGTGGCGTGGGCGTGGGGATTCGGCGCCATGAGCGCGTTCTTCTTGAATTCCACATTCAAGGTCCACAGAAACCGGATGATCAAGACGCCCCTGGCCGAGATGCGGACTCGGGCCGGTCCCCAGCGCACCGATTCGACTCTCAAGGTCTGGGTCGTGGCCGCGTGGCGAGAGACCGCGTCGGCCTATGTCGTCTGGTTGTGGATCCTCTCGATCGCTCTGCTCATCGGCGGTCCGCTCACGGCTCTACAAGCAGGCGCCATCTACGGATCGATTCGCTGCTTGTTGGAGCTTCTCGTGGGCGATTGGCGTGCCCGGAGCATCGACCGTGCGCGCACTCGCGTCGCGGCCCAATCGGCCGAGCCGACGCAGCTCCAAGTCGGCTGACCCTGGTTCAAGGGTTTCGGGTTGGAGTCGATTCCACAGGTAGTTCCCGACCCGTCGAAATCCGTGGGCTCGGGGCATCTCGATACGGAGTCAGAATGCGCGCCATTATTCTCGCCGCCGGCCAAGGGCGGCGCTTGCTGCCGTACACCACCGACTGCCCCAAATCGTGCGTGGACGTCGGTGGCACCACGCCGATCGAGCTGATGCGCGATACTCTCGCTCTTTGTGGGGTTCAGGATCTGGTCGTAGTCGTCGGTCACCGCGCTGAAGAGGTCGCGGCCCGACTCGGCGATCGACCCGAGTACGTGGAGAACCCCTGCTTCGCGACGACCAACTCCCTCTACTCATTCATGCTGGCGGGCGACTGGGCGAAGGAGGGTGCACTGGTCATCAACGCCGATGTGCTCATCGACCCGTCCTGCGTTCAAGAGCTGATCGATGCCCCCGCGGCCAACGCACTGCTTTTCGAGCGACACGAGGAGTACGACGACGAGCAGATGAAGCTTGTGCACGATGCTTCCGGGAGGCTGGTTGCGATCGGCAAGAACCTGCCCGAAGGAGCTGTTCACGGCGAGAACCTCGGCGTGCTCAAGCTCTCCCGCGCGGGCGTTGCGTCGGCGTTGCGCTATGCGCGCGCAGAGGCGAAGGCGGGGCGGAATCAGCGGTGGATGCCGCAAGCCCTTCATGTGATGGTGGATCAGATGCCGGTCCACTGCATCGACATCGGGGACCGTCCCTGGATCGAAATCGACTTCCCGGAGGACCTGGAGCGCGCTCGGTCGGTCGTGCTTCCGGCCATTCGCCGGCGGGTTGCCGGGGGGGTCGAGGTGGGGGTTTGAGCGTCACACCCAGCCAGGCTCCGGCCAGCAGATCGGATCGGAAGATCCTCGCCGATGCCGGCACCTTTCTGGGCGCCAATTGGGTCGCCCAGGCGATCGGCACGATCCGTTCCTTCGCCGTTGCTCGAATCCTCTCGCCCGATCGCTTCGGGCTGCTTCAGCTCGCCTTGCTCGTCTTCGAGTACGCGCGAAGCGCCCACGGTGGCCTGCTATTCGGCATGACCAAAGAAGCCTCGCGGGCGGTGGGATCTGGGGACGAATCACGGTTGCACCACTCGAAAGATGTTGCATTCACCGGGGCGCTGGCGCTGGGCGCGTTGGCGCTCCTCGGTGTGCCGCTATTCGTTTGGCTTCGTCCCGATGCGTCGATCGAGGCGCGGATCGCGGTCGGAGCGGGGATCTTCGCGGCGCTGGTGCACCAAGTCCACATCTTCTATGTCGCACTTCTGCGCGCCCAGCGGCGCGTGAGAGATGCGAGCTTGACCATCGTTGTCTTCCACGCCTGCTACGCCTTGCTTGCGATCGTCGCAGCCTGGCGTTTCGGCGTGACCGGAGTCTACGTCGCTTTGGTAGTGAGCTATGCCGCCGTGTCGGCTCTCGCCTGGCGACGAAGCGCATGGCGCTTCACCATCTCCTTCGATATCGGCACCACCAAAGGACTCCTGCGCCGAGGCGTTCCGGTTCTCGCGGTCACCTTCCTGTTCCGATTGATCTCGAGTATCGACAAGCTTTTGGTGACTCATCTCTTCGGACTCACCGGCCTGGGGCTCTACGGTCTCGCCAAGCGCGCGGGGGGGATCGCCGGGGGTGCGGCCGAATCGGTGCGCTGGGTCACCCTGCCGACCTTTCTCGAAGATGTGGGGCGCGACTCCGATCCCGCGCTGCACAGGGCTCGCTTGCTCACGATCGTCGGTGGCATGAGCTTCCTGCTGCCGCCGGCGCTTGCCACCGCCGCATTGCTTTGTCATCTCCCCCTGGTTTGGCTTCTGCCGGACTATGCGGCGGCCGCCAATCCCGCCCGCGTTATCCTCCTAGGCGCCGGCTTCCTGTCTTTGGCGGGAGTCCCGCGCTCCCTTCTGGTGGCTCTCGACCGGGAGCCGAGACTCGTGGCCGCCCAGTTGATGACGATTCTCAGCTCCGTGGCACTCATTCTCGTAATCGCGGGGCGAGGCGGCGGGCTCGTCGGAACCGCCGTGGCCTCGGTCGCTGCTCAAGGGCTCTACGCGGTCACAGTGTTGGCCCTTGCACTGGGCGCCACCGGTCTCGGCGCGGCGGAGATCTCGAAGCAGATCACTCGCCTCGTCGCGCCACAGATCGCCGTGATCTGGGCGGTCGTCGCCGTCGGAATCCACTCGTCCGGGAGCGCCGCTTCGCAACCCTTCCTGCCGTGGAATTGGTCCTGGCCCCAGGGTAGTGCGGGCATCGGCGCCGCGGTGTGTCTCGTCTGGACTGTCTCACTGGCGATCGCGGGATTCTGCGGCACCGCCCGCCCACTGGCCGGAGCGATCCGCAGGCGGAGCCGCGGCGCCCGCGCGGAGACGGCACCTCGAGCGATCGGCGACCCGGTTGTCGGAGGGCCGGTCGGATGAAACCTCGGCATCGCCCCAACGTCGCCATCCTTTTGCTCGACTGCGCGCGAGCGGACCACCTCGGCTGCTACGGGCATGAGCGTCCCACAACGCCCTGTATCGATCGCTTGGCCGAAGAGAGCACCCTCTTCGAGCGCGCCCTATCTCCCTCGATCTGGACCCTGGAATCGGTGGCCAGTCTCTTCACCGGCCTCTACCCGACTCAGCACCGCACCCACTACGGCAACCCGAGCCTCGATCGATCGGTGCCCACCATGGCGCAGTGGCTGGCGGATCTCGGCTACGAGACGCGTTCCGCCACCCGAAACCCGTGGATCGTGCCTGAAACGGGGCTGACCCGCGGATTCGACACCGCTATCGACATTCGCGCGGCGGCGCGGATGGGGCCGATGGCGAAGTGGGGTCGCAGGGCGGCCGCGGCGGGTCTGCCTTTGGGTGCGATCCGTGGCGCGTGGCAGGCGCTCAACAGGCGGATCGAGGCTCGCATGCAAGATGCGGGAGCATCGCGAATCAACGCTACCGTCGAGCGTTGGCTCGATGCGCGCGAGCAATCCCGTCCCTTCTTTCTCTTCATCGATTACATGGAGGCCCACGGGCCCTACACCGCACCCGACGCGCATCGTCGTCGTTTTCTGTCTCCGGCAGTGGACGAGAAAACACTGTCGCGAGTCCCGCTGCAGTCGTGGGCCTATCACGCCGACCCATCGCTTCTCACGCCCGAGAACGTGGAGATACTCGATGGACTCTATTCTGGCGCTCTCTCCTATCTGGATGAGAAGATCGGCGCAATGGTAGACCTACTGGAGCGCAAGGGGATCTTGGACGACACCATACTGGTGATTACCGCCGACCACGGAGAGAACTTGGGCGAGCACGGCCTGGTCGGACACAACTACTGCGTGTACGACACTCTGGCCCATGTGCCATTGATATGTCGCTACCCGAGCGCGTTCCAGGGCGGATCACGCATCGATCAGCTAGTGCAGAGCATCGACATCTTGCCGACTCTCGAAGAGATCTTGGGCAGTGCCGCACCGGAGCATCAGAGTCGATCTCGGCGAGGGATCTCTCTGACGGGTGGTGGCGACACTCACGAACATGCCCTCGTCGAGTATCTGGAGCCGAATCTCGACCTGATCCGCGCGCGCCGCCCCGATGTGGATTTGAGCGAGCTCGACCGTGCCTGGCGCGCGATCCGCGACGAGCGCTGGAAGCTCGCGCGCGCCTCCGACGGAACATCGGAGCTCTACGATCTCGAGAGCGATCCCGGTGAGACGAACGACCTGAGCACCGTCCATACGGAGATCGTGAGCAGGCTGTCCCGGGAGCTCGATCGATGGATCGAAGATCTCGGTGGTGACGACGACCAAAGGTGGAGCCATGCGGCCTCGCCAACCGGCGAGCTATCCGGCGAAATGCGGGAGCGTCTGGCGGCGTTCGGCTATCTGTGATCCGGCGAAACACGCGTGAGATGAGCAACGCTATCGATGCGACAGGGGAATCGGCCGCGAACCTGAAAATCCTCTTTCTGATAAACGGTTTTCAGGACCACGGCGGCGCCGAGATTGCGCTCGCCACTCTCGTGGATGCGCTCAGCAACACGGGAACGGAGGTTCACCTCGCCAGTCTCTTGGGCGACGGCCCCCTGCCCAGCCTGACCAAGCTGCCGCAAGAGAACGTCGTCTCATTCGGCATGCGCCACGGCGCGTACTGGGACCTGGCCTCGATCGTTCGTCTCCATCGCCACATAAGGAAGCACCGCTTCGACGTCGTCTGCACCCACTTGGAGTTCGCAAATACGGTCGGCGTGCTCGTGTCTCGTCTGGCCGGAGTTCCCGGGATCGTGCCGGTCACTCACAGCATGCGTCCCAAGCGCAACCGACGCAGAATCTGGATGAACCGCATATTGGCCCGACTGGCCGGCCGATATCTGACTGTGAGCGCATCGATCTTGAACCATCTCACCGAACGGGAAGGGCTTCCGCCCGATCGCGTCGGGTTGCTCCGCAGCGCGGTAGACCTTTCGAAAATGCCGGAGTCCTTCCTACACGATCGGGCCGCTCGACGGCAAGAGCTAGGGCTTCCGATAGCCGGCCCGGTGATCTTCCACGCGGGCTCGATGCGCAAGGCAAAGCGCCAAGAGGATCTGATCGAGGCGGCGGCGAAAGTGCGGTCGGTCTATCCAGCGGCGAAGCTCGTTCTGGCCGGTGACGGTCCTCGTCGCGCCGAGCTCGAAGAGTTGGCGAAGCGCAGCCTGCCCGATGGCGGCGCGATCTTCCTCGGGCATCGTCGCGACGTTCCTTCATTGGTGGCGGCCTGCGACGTATCGGTGCTCAGCTCGATGCGAGAAGGACTGCCGGTCATCGTTCTCGAGAGTTTCGCCGTCGGCACACCGATGGTCGCAACCGATGTCGGTGGAGTCGGAGAGCTGATCAGGGACGGCGAGACAGGTTCTCTAGTCCCCCCCGGGGCCCCCGATGCCCTGGCCGCGGCGATAGTCGAAGTGCTGCGAGATCCCTTCCTGCGCATTCATACCACCACCAGCGCCCGCGATCTGGTCGAGCATCGCTACGACGCGCCGGCTGTCGCGGCGCATTTCCTCACGACCGTGCGAGAGGTGTTGGAGGCGCGGGAGCGGTCCGGGAATCAGTCCAGCGGCTCGACCCGTTCCTGAAAGCTCAACCCCGCCTTCTCGAGCTCGGCGAGAATCGACTCATAGATCGATCGGTGGGTTGGGATGTGCGCGCCGGTCAGATGCAGCCGATCGTCGAGGAGCAGCTCGACCCCCAAGGCCGCCGGTAGCCCGACGCCCTTGGACATCGCCGTGAAGCGATCCGGATCGCCAGCGGCGACCAGCGTCGCGGTCAACCGCTCCGGAGCCCGCTCCGAGCCCGGATACTCCACCTCGAGCTCGTGGACGAGAATGACGATGTCGGTCTCACCCGGTCCGAGCGCCAGCTTCGTCGCGAGCAAGTGAGTCAGCATCGCCGTGGCGGTGTCCCCTTCACACCCGGTCTTTTCGTCGGAAAGCAGACCGAGCCAACGCATGTTCTCGATGATGCGTCCAGTGGGGCTGATCCGTAGGAAACGCGCGATTCTCTGCTCGAGCTTCGGTCCGGTGATATTGAGGGGCAGGAACATCTCCACTACTTCGCGACAGGTCCTCTCCGCCAGGTCGGGAATTCGCAGGTGCTCGTTCGGCAGACCGAGCCGCACGATCTGCGCCCATGTCTCGCTCCAGCCCGGGTACCGAAGCGTGCCGCGGATCATCGTCTTCACATGCTCAAGACCGAACACTTCGCGATAGGCCAGCGAATCGCGGTTCGGGTAGGCCTCGAGCCGCCCGACCCCATCTACGTCGGTTCCCCATGTGTGATGGAAGACCTCGTGGAAGGGCACGATCTTGATCCTGCCATCTTCCATATACTGGGCGCCGTGTTGACCCGCCATCGCGACATTGCGAGGGTTCCACGTGACGACGTACCGGAAGGGGTTGTGCTCTTGATCCGGTGAAGGAATGCCGCTCCCGTATGAGCGAAACCCCACGATCCTACCGCCCGCCTTGCGCACCCGCCGGATCAGGGCCATCGCCGACATCAGGTCGATGCCCGGGTCGAGCCCGAGCTCACAGAGCAGCAACACTCCTTTGCGTTGGGCATCCAGGTCTAGGTCTCGCACGGCCTGCGCTCGGTACGACGCCGAGACCATATGCCGCCCGTGATTGACACAGTCCCACGCCACGAGCTCCTGAAAACTGGGTGGGAGCAGATTCACCACGACATCGGCATTTTCGATCTGCATCGACCTCAGAGATGCATCGTTGACATCGAAAAAAACGGCATGCCCGCAGGGATGTTCGTTCACTCGGTTACGAGCGAGCTCGAGATCGACATCGCCGACCGTGACGAACCAATCCTTCTCGTTCGCTCTTCCGAGGAGATGCGGGATCAGGAATGCGGCGCTCTGTCCGGCGCCCAGGACGAGGATCTGCTTCACGGGTCTATTCCCAGAAGATGTGGCATGAGCCGTTTCGAGTTTCGACTACGAGGTCGAAGGATAGCGTAGCTCAGACATTGAAGCGGTAGTTGACGACATCGCCGTCGCCCATCACGTACCCCTTCCCTTCCAGACGCATCTTCCCGGCGGATCGGAGCGCAGCCTCGGTGCCTAGCTCTTCCAGATCTTCGAGTTGGTAGATCTCCGCGCGGATGAACCCGCGCTCGATATCGCTGTGGACCTTCCCGGCGGCCTTGCGCGCGATCGTGCCGCGACGAATCGGCCAGGCACGGCATTCGTCCGGCCCCGCGGTCAGGAAGCTGATCAAATCGAGCAGGCGATAGGCGGTTTGAATGAAGCTGTTTCGCGCGGGCTCGCCGAGACCCAATCCATCCAGAAACTCCCCTTGCTCTTCGACTGGAAGTGTCGCGATCTCGGCCTCGATGACGCCGCAGATGGCCATCGTGAGTGACGACTTCCCCTTCTCTCGAAACTCGCGGTAGCGCGCGCATTCCGGATCCGCGTAGCCATTTTCGGAGAGGTTGTAGAGCGTGATCAGCGGTTTCGAAGAAAGAAGCTGCACATCTTTGAGTGTTGCCCAGCCCTCCTCTCCGATCTCGAGCGCGCGCAACGGCTCTCCCGATTCGAGCTGCTCGATGCATCGCAAAGTGATATCCGCATCGAGGCCTTTCCGATTCTCTTTTCGAAAACGGTCGCGGCGCCCCTCGAGCAGCATCAGATCGAGGAGCATGATCTCGTCCGAAAAGAGACTCTCGTCTCGGTCAGGATCGCTCGCCTTGCCCAGCATCAGGTTGTCGAATCCACGCACCACGTGGGCCAGCACGTCGGCATTTCGCATCGCCTGAACCGTCTCGGGCGGGAACGCGCCCGAATCGACTCGCCCCGGCTTCCCGCCAACGTCCACGAACGTGATCTCCGCATACACCCGCTTCTTCGGCTCGAAGATCTCGGCCAATCGGTCGACCCGACGATCCGGCACCGCGATTCGACCATAGGTGACGCCCCGCTCAGACCAGGTGTTTCCGGCCAAAGCGCTGAAAACGGTAGACTTGCCCGATCCGGGGTAGCCGCAGATTCCAACTTGCATAATCGATTCTCCGAATCCGCCACAATACCTTCCCTTGGGGCGATTGCAAGCAGAGCGGCCCTCGAACATCGAAGACGAATCGGGGTTGGGACCGCGCAGAATTCCGTCCAGGCGAGCCGACGAGAGCGCTATGTTCCGCCTCATCCCACTCCACCAACTCGATCCAACAAGGACGAATCATGGGCGAAACCGACTCGCACACAACGTGGCTCAAGCGCACAGCACTGATTCTGATTCTCGGGCTGGGCGCGGCGGCCTCCGAGACGGTGCGCGTGCCCGGCGACTACGCCACGATCCAGGAGGGGCTCGATGCCACATCCGCGGGGGATACCGTGCTGGTCGCGGCTGGAACCTACGGCGGCGCCGGCAACACCGATCTTTCCTTCGGCGGAATCGATCGCGTGCTGCGCTCCGAGTCCGGCGCCGAGGGCACCGTGATCGATGCCGCCGACGGATGGCGGGGCGTCCTGATGTCTCAAGACGAATCCCGAGCGAGCGTGATCGAAGGCTTCACCTTCGTCGGCGGAGGTGATGTGCAGGGAGGGGCGATTCGCCTCTCCGAGGCCGATCCGACGATCCGCGGGTGTCGCTTCGAGGGGAACGGCGGGAGCATGGGAGGAGCGATCGACCTCGTCATCGGCAGCAGCGTCGCCTTGAACAGTTGCGTCGTTTGGGGCGGCGATATAGTGGAGAACCTGGGAACGACCGCGACCGCGACCGCGATCTAGTCGATCGTTGAAGGGGGATGGGAAGGACAGGGCAATCTGAGCACCGATCCACTCTTCCGCGATCCTGCATCCGGCGATTATCATCTGCAAGCGGTCGATTGTGGATATCCGCAGGAATCGCCGGCAATCGACGCCGGCGCGCCAACGCTTTCCGACCTGCTCCGCGACTGCGATCACGGTCTCGGCCAATTGCGCCGCGACATGGGAGCGTTCGGGGGCGCGGAACCGTTCTTATCGGTGGAGGGCGCGGCGCCGGCAGCGGTCGCTCGACTCCAGTTGGGGCCGAACATCCCCAACCCCTTCAACCCCCGAACCCGAATACCCTTTCGTTTGGCGATCGCGGGCGAGGTGTGGCTCGGCATCTACGATGCACGCGGCGCGGCGGTGCGCGAGCTGTTGGCGGCGTCACTTCGAGCGGGCGACCATGTAGTGGGGTGGGACGGGCGAAACGAGACGGGAGCAGCGGTACCGAGCGGGCGCTACGTCGCCAGGCTCAGAATCGGTGAGCTCGAACGCCGGCTCTCGCTCATTCTCGTGAAGTAGACCGCGCCGCCGCCTCCTACCCCTCGGCATAGACCCGCCGCCGGATGTCGACCTCGGACCCCTATCGACGATCGAAAATGGGTTGCTGGATTCGACGTTTCGATATGAGGGATTTTCGGGAGGACCGAGCACTGACGGGCCGACACCCGTTTTTCATCTCCAGGCCTGCCCGATGGCCCCGCTCCAGACGAAGTTCCCGCCCTGCGTGCTCGAATTAGCTCCGAGCTTTCTCGCGCCCCACGAGCGGTCCTTCCCTCCTCCTTGTTTGCCGAAACGTCCCTCCTTTCAGCTTACGCACCGGCCGAGTCTCATCCGTCTGTCCCTCGTGCCGACCGGGTGTCGGCGCACTCCGCTGCCGGCGGGAGCCGTAATCTCTAGATCTCATGGCCGCCCTTGAACCGCAAGATGTGGACCACTACGAAGCCCACGCGAGCCGCCCCGCGCGCGGGACCCGAACCACCGCCCTTCCCGAGGATTCCCCGTATCAGCGGCCCAGATATCCGATATCCGCGATCTCCTCACTTCCGGGTATCCGCGGGTATCCGGGGGATATGCCTACCGCTGCTTCGGCGGACTCCCCCTGGCAAGATCGCCCCGGAGTCCGGTAAGATGCCTCCACGCCGGTCGTTTCCGCCTTGGCCACTACTGCTGCGAGGATTTTGAGTGCTGAACCACTGGGCGACCGGGGCGTGCGGGGTGGCCGGGATTGTGGAGG
>CAZFNT010000081.1:0-11225 GCA_964520315.1 uncultured Gemmatimonadota bacterium | reverse complement strand
CCCTCTCGCGCACCCTCGTGGTCAGGTTGCCAGCCTTTTCGAGAGAGGCCGCCAGCTCGGTGAGCTCATGGTAGTGGGTGGCGAATAGCGTGAACGGGCAGCCACCGGGTCGTTCGTGCAGATGCTCCGTGATCGCCCACGCCAGTGCCAGGCCGTCGTAGGTCGAGGTGCCCCGGCCGATCTCATCGAGCAGGACGAGCGAGCGCGGCCCCGCGTTGTGCAAGATGCTCGCGGTCTCTACCATCTCTACCAGAAAGGTGGAGCGCCCCCGGAGCAGATCGTCGCTCGTGCCCACGCGGGTGAAGATCCGGTCGACGACACCGATGCGCGCGGCCTGGGCCGGCACGAAGGAGCCGACCTGAGCGAGAAGCGCGATCAGTCCCACCTGCCGCAGATAGGTCGACTTGCCGGCCATGTTGGGGCCGGTGACGAGCAGAAGGCGCCGGGAGTCGTCGAGATCGATGTTGTTCGGGACGAAGCTCTCTTCCATTTCGGCGGCGTCGAGCACCGGATGACGCCCCTCTTCGATCTCGATGCGCCCTTCGTCGTCGATCAGGGGTCGAGTATAGCCACGCTCCCGGGCCACTCGGGCGAATGAGGAGAGAAGATCGGCCAGCGAGATCGCGGCAGCCAGCTTCTGCACGGCGGTGATCGAGCGCGCGCAGCCCTCGATAAGCTCCTCGAAAAGCCGAGCTTCGAGAGCCGCCGCCCTCTCTTCGGCATGGAGCAACCGCTCCTCGAACTCTTTCAGCTCGGGCGTTATGAAGCGCTCGGCGGTGGCCATGGTCTGCTTTCGCAAGTAGCGCTCGGGCACAAGAGGGAGATTCGGCCGCGTGACCTCGATGAAGTAACCGAAGACCCTGTTGAACTTCACCTTCAGGCTGGCGATGCCGGTCTCGGCCCGCTCGCGCTCGGCCAGCTCGACCACCCAGCGCCTGCCCTCGCGCTCGGTGTCACGGAAGCGATCGAGCTCCTCGCTGAAGCCAGCCGCGATGACGCCCGGATCGGTAGCACGCGCGGGGGGTTCGGGCGCTAGCGCCCGCTCCAGAAGATCGCCGATCTCGCCCAGATCCGGCACCTGCTCGAGCGCACCGAGCAAGAGCGGGCTCTCCATCACCGAGAGCTCCGCGCGCAATGCCGGCACGCTTCGCAAGGTCTCGCGCAGCGCGGCCAGATCGCGCGGCGATGCCCGGCGGAGCGCGATGCGCGCCACGATCCGCTCCAGGTCGGCCGTGTCACTCAAGAGCTCGGGTACGCCCGCTCCTTGTCCGTCGAAGAAGAGCTGCACGGCGAGCTGACGGGCATGGATCCGCGCCGGCTCGGTCAGCGGCTCGAGCAGCCACGAGCGCAGCCTCCTCGCCCCCGCCGCCGTGACCGTGCGATCGATGATCGAGAGGAGCGTGCCTTCTCGGCTCCCCTCCTCGCCGCGGGCGGTCAGCTCCAGATTGCGGCGCGTCTGGGCGTCGAGGAGCATGGTGCCGCCCCGATGGAGCAGCCGCAGCTCGCTGATATGGGGCAGAGCGCTGCGCCGGCTCTCTTGCACATAGCTGAGCGCGGCTCCGGCGGCGGCGATCGCGAGCGGCCGGTCGTCCAGCCCGAAGCCGGCCAGGGTGGATGTGCCGAAATGCTCCCGCAGCAGCTCACAGCCGCGACCGCTTTCGAGCTCCCAACCGTCCCTCCCGCTGACCGGCACCGCCGCGAGTTCGGGCGGAACGTGGCGGCGGATCTCGTCGATCCGATCGCGGTCGACCAGGATCTCGCCCGGACAGTCGCGCCCGATCTCCTCTTCGAGCTCGCCCAAGGGGAGCTCACCGGCGTGGAACTCGCCCGTGGAAAGGTCGATCCGCGCCAGACCGGCGATCTTGCGCGACCGCCCCTCCGGAGGCAAGGCGATCGCGACCAGGAAGTTGTTCTGGACCCCGCCGAGCAGCTCGTCGGTGACGAGAGTGCCGGGTGTTATGACCTCGGTGACCTCGCGCTTGACGATCCCCTTCGCCAGCTTCGGATCTTCGACCTGATCGCAGACGGCAACCCGCAGCCCGTGATCGACGAGCTTCTTGATGTAGCCGACCGAGGCATGGTGCGGGAATCCGGCCAGCGGAATCTCGCTCGCTTTACCGTTGGCGCGCTTGGTGAGGGCGATACCGAGCACCGGCGCGGCCTTCACAGCGTCGCGCCCGAACATCTCGTAGAAATCGCCCATGCGGAAAAGCAGAATGTCGTCGGGATGACGCGCCTTGATCCGCCCGTACTGGCGCATCAGAGGGGTCTCGGAGCTCTTCTCCTTCGTCACGGGACTCACTGGCGATCCCGCTCCACAGGCAAGAAGTCGGCGAGCCCCAGCTCGTCGGAGAGATCGAGGCCCGCCGCGTAGGCTTCGTTGCGATCGGCGAAGGCACCCACGAGGACCCGGTAGAAGGGCTTGCCCCCCACGCTGCCGGTGGTGAACTCGACCTCGTGCCCGGCACTTTGAACGCGCGTTCTGAGGGCGGTGGCTTTCGCGATCTCGGTGAAAGCGCCGACTTGCACGGCCCAGCGCTCGGAAGGTGGGGGCGGCGACGGCTCGTCCACCTCCTCGGTCCCGGAATCGGCGGGCGGCTCGGTTGCGGCCGGCGGAATCGACTCGGCTGGCGGATAGGGATCGATGGGATCTTGCCTGGCGAGATGTTGGGCGGGCGGATCTTCATCTATCGCCATCCCCACTCCCTCTCTCTTCTTCAAGTCGGCCAATGCCCGCCGTGCCTCGGCGTAGTGCCCCGGCGATTCTCCGGCGACCTGCTCGTAAAGCTGGGTCGCGAGCGCCCGATCCCCACGTTGGGCCTCGATCTCCGCGAGAGCGAAACGGGCGATGGGCGCGGCCGCGGGAGGACCTTCGGCGGCTCTCCGATAGGCGTCCGCGGCTTCGGTGAGACGGCCCTCAGCCGAATGCGCGTCGCCAAGACCGATCCAGAGCCACGCCCGGTCGAGGCGCGAGGGGCCGGCGGCGAGACCGTCGCGGAAGGCGGTGGCGGCCCGGGTCGGCCGATCGAGGGCGAGCTCGACCGAGCCTAGCAAGTGGTAAGCTGCTGCCTTTCCAGGGAAGTGCGGCTCTTCATTGAAGAGTTCCTGCAAGTCTTCAAGGGCGCCCCAATAGGCACCCATGGCGAAGCGGTAGCGGGCCAGCTCGATCCGGGCGATGGCCGATTCGGCGGTGTGCGGGAAGTCGCGGGCGACCTGCGCGAAGAGCTCGCGGGAGCGTTCGGCGTCGCCGTGCAGGCCGGCGAGCGCGACCATAGCGGCCGGGCGGTCGAAATCATCCTTGCGGGCGCTTCGAAGTGCCGATTCGAGCAGCCGCTGCGCGCCGAGACCGTCGCCGCGCCGAATCATCCGCTCCGCGGCCTCGATCTCGCCGCTCATGAGGGCCGGGGCCGGGGCGGCGATGCTGGCCAAGAGGAGGGCCAGAAGCGTTGTCCTTGCTCTTCGCGGGCCGTGCGCTAGAAAAACGTTGACCATCCACCACACTCCGGGCAGCGCCATCTGGGGTCGTCGATCAAGGCGCCACAAGCGGCGCATTCGAGCCTGCCCTCCGTACCGACACCGAGAAGCCCCAGGGCCTCCGCCGCGGCCTCTGCGCCCCTGCCGGCTTCGGCGAGGGAACGGATTCGCGCCACGTCGAGCAGACGGCGCGATGCGTCGTCGAAATCGGTTGAGCTGGCCAGAACCGCAAGCGCCTCTTTGAATTCACCGCGTCGCCGGTAGTAGCTGCACAGGGCGACCCGCGCCCGGGCATCGTCGGGATGGCGGCCGACATGGTCTCGGTAGAGGGCGGCCATTTCGCCGTAACGCCCGAGCTCGAAGAGCAGGCGTTCGAGCCGTTTGAAGACCGTGAACGCCTCACGACGGTCGCCGACCTCGAGCGCCCTGCGCCAGTGCCTCTCGGCGCGGCCCGTGTCGCCGCCGGCCGACGCGAGTTCCCCCGCCCAGAGCATCGCCTGAACGCAGCCGCCGTCGAGCTTCAGCGCCCGCTTGATGTAGGTCTTCGCCTCGGAGCGGTGCTTGTCGGCCCGGTCGCCGGCCGCGCGCGCTTCGGCCTTCACATCGAGGTCGCTGGAGCGGCCGTGGAGCTCCGGCGCGTTCGATTTCGCCTGCTCCGCCCGGTCGAGGCAGTGGCGGGCAATTGCGGCCTGGTAGCGGGCGAGAGCGGGCCGATCGACGCGACCTTCGACGCGCTGGAGCGCCTTGAGATCGTCGAAGGCATCGTCCCAACGCTCCTGGGTCTCAAGCAGCTCTATCCGCAGTGAGCGCGCGCCGAGATCGCGGCGGTTCTGGGCGAGAATCCCGTCGACCACCTCGAAAGCGTCGTCGTGCCGCCCGGCCGCGGCCAGATCGCGCGCGACGTCGAGGCGTATCGTCTCTCGCTCTTCGCGGGTCAGAGCCCGGCGGGTGAGCTGACTCCTGTGAATGCGATAGGCGCGGGCGTGTTCGCCGTGCAGGCGCAGCAGGCGACCAAGGCGGATGGCGGCGTCGAGATTGCTCGGATCTTCACGAACCGCTTTCGAGAAGAGGTCGAGGGCGGATTCGGTTTCGCCCCGCAAGTCGGCCTCGACCGCGGCGAGGTAGGGGCCCCCCGCAATGGGCGAAGCACCGGCGCCGCGCGCGCGCCCCCCGGACCGAACCCGATCGAAGGCTCTCGCCAACAGACGCGTCGGACGGCTCACGGTGTCGGCTCCACAGGCCCTGCCGGCTCAGATCTGAGATCGCTGATCTCGCAATCGAGCTCGGTGACCTGCCTGGCCGCCCGCCGCAATTCCCGCTTCAGGCGCAACACACGGAGCGACATCGCCGCGATGCCTAGAAGCGCCCCGATCAGAATCGCCGCAAGGAGCAGAACGAAGACGTGATAGGGGCCGACCTCACGCCCGAAGAAGCTGAGCATGACGGTCTGGTCCAGATTTTCGATCGCGACGAAGGCGAAGGCCAGCAGTGCCGCTCCGGCGGCAATCACCTGGAGAATCAACAAGGCGCGTCTCCTATCGAAGTCCGGGCCGCCGGGGGAAGAAGCTCGGCCCTCAGGGTATGAGCGTAAGCGCCGACGATGCGCACGTCGACGATCGATCCTGCCCGGAGCCCGTCGCCCCGCAACACGACCGAGCGGTTTTCGGGTGTGCGGCCGAAAAGCTCTTGGGCCCGTTTCTTCGAAGGACCTTCGATGAGCACCGTCGAGACGCGCCCGATCTGGTCGCAGTTACGCTCCCGCCCTATCTCTTCCTGAGTGTCGATGACTTCGCGCAGACGTGCTTGCGCGATCTCGGCGGAAAGAGTGTCGCTCATTTCGGCGGCCGCCGTGCCGGGCCGGGGCGAGTAGGCGAACATGAACGCCGAATCGAAGCGGATCTCGCGCAGCAGCCCGAGGGTGTCGGCGTGGTCGGCGTCTGTCTCACCCGGAAAGCCGACGATAATGTCGGTCGAGAGGCCGATATCGGGCATGGCGGCACGGAGGTCGGCCACGGCATTGGAGAATTTGGATGGACTGTATCCCCGTTTCATCCTCTTCAACACCGATGCGGACCCAGACTGCAGCGGCAAGTGCAGGCCAGGACAGATGTCCGGGGTCTCTTTCATGGCCCGAATCAGGTTCTCGCCAACCCAGAGCGGGTGCGGCGACGCAAAACGGATCCGGTCGACGCCACCTCCGTGAGCCACCGATCGAAGCAGATCCGCGAAACCGACGTCGCCGTGGCGATATGCGTTCACCTTTTGCCCTAACAGTGTGACTTCGCGCACGCCTCGATCCGCCAACCAACGAACCTCGCAGACTACGTCGTCGGGCCGCCGGGAGCGCTCCGGCCCCCGGGTGCGAGGAACGATGCAGAAAGTGCAGCCCATATCGCAGCCGCGCATCACCGAAACGAAGCCGGTCACACCGGAAGGGTCGACACGCGGCGCGCCCTCGTAGGTGACCTCGGGATCGGGGGTGGTATCGACGAGGGCGCGAGGGCGACGGCGGGCCTCGTCGAGCAGGCGCGGCAGCTCACTATAGCGATCGGTGCCGACGACCAGATCGAGGAAGGGAGCGCGAGCGATCAACTCCTCCCCTTGCGCTTGGGCCACGCAGCCCATCAGTCCGAGCAGTGCCTCAGAGCCGCGGCGCTTGCGGCCCATCCCATGGATCGCCTCGAGTCGGTTCAGCACGCGGGTTTCGGCGCCGCCGCGCACCGCGCATGTGTTGAGCAGCACCACATCGGCCGCGAGGGGATCGCTCGCCGGCTCGTACCCCGCGCGCGCCAGAATCCCCCCCACCACGTCGGAGTCGAGGACGTTCATCTGGCAGCCATAGGTCTCTATGTGATAGGTGCGGGGCATCTTGGGAGGATAGCGTATCGGTGACCCAAATCGGCCTCCGCGCTCACCCCTCGAGCGCCCGCGCCCTCAACCTCTTCCAGCTTCTCTCGATCCCGGCCTGAATGCGATCCAGAGGGATCGGCGCCCGCTTGAAACGCCCCTGACGCGAGAAGTAGCGCGCCAACGCATCGGCCGACATCTCCGGCTCGACGTTGATGTCGATCCGCTCTCCATCGAAGGCCTCGTAGACGGCGTAGAGGCCTGACTTGACCGCCAAGCGCACCAGCTCGATCCCCTCCGCGGGCTCCGATCGCCATCCCGTCGGGCAAGGCGCCAACAAGTGCAGAAAGCGGAAGCCGGTCATCGAGAGTGCCGACCGCATCTTTCGCAAAGTGTCGCCCGGATGGGCCAACGAGAGCGTCGCGGCGTAGGGAACACGATGGGCGATCATGATCGCCATCATGTCTTTCTTATCTACGTCTTTACCGCCCGGCGTCGTCGTGGTCGATGCGCCCACCGGCGTGGCCGACGAACGCTGTCCCCCGGTGTTTCCGTAGATTTCATTGTCGTAACAGAAATAGAGCAGATCTTCGTTCCGCTCCGCCGCTGCCGACACCGTCGCCATTCCGATGTCGTAGGTTCCGCCGTCGCCGGCGACACAGATCGTGCGGGTCTTCTCGCCGTTCAGTCGGGCAACATGAGCGAGACCGGTTCCAAGGGCGGCCGTGCCCGCGAAAGTCGACCCGACGACCGGAGCGCCGTAGCCGGAGAAAGGGAAGGGGCCCGGCGCGACGAAAGCGCAGCATGCCGGGATCGCCATCTGCACGGGAGTATCGGCGATCGCGCGACTCAAGAACTGCAGACCGATCGACATGCCGCATCCACCGCAATTGGTGTTGCCACATCGAAGGAGCGGCTCGTCTCGATCGTCGTCGCTCTGGGCCATGCCGCCCAGGAGTGGCTCTTGCATCAGCCCACCTCCACGATCTCGGGCGCGCCCGACTCCACCCTCGTGAGCAGATCTTCCATGACACCGGTGATCGCCTCGGGCCGAATGTCTCCACCGCCCAGGCCCAGCATATAGCCCTGAACTATGGCGCCCGGTGCCGCCAAAGCCCTCAGCTCGCCCCAGAGCACACCGCCGAATCCGAGGCTGATGTCGCGGTCGAGCACCGCCACGCGTTCACAACGCGACAGTTGCGACCGAATATCGCTCTCCGGTAGCGGGCGGAACATGCGGATTCTCAATGCCCCCGCGCGCACACCGCGCGATCGGGCATCGTCGACCGCATGGCGAACCGTCGCCGCGGTCGTTCCCATCGAGACGATGGCGATTTCGGCGTCGTCCATTCTGTACGGCTCTACCGGATCCGCCGGGCGACGCCCGAACACCCGCGCCATTTCATCCTGAATCTCGGGGTAGATCGCCAGCGCGCGAGCGATCGCTTCGGCGTGCTGCTTACGATGAACCTCTGTCTCGTGCGGACCGTCGAGCCCTCCGACGGTGCGGGGCCGATCGCTGATTCGATGGGGCAGATCGAGCCCAGGCAGAAAGCTATCGACCTCTTCCTGCTCCGGCATTTCGATCTTCATGACCGTATGCGAGAGCACGAATGCATCTTGACAGACCATCACCGGCAAGAGCACGCGATGGTCTTCGGCGAGCCGAAACGCCAGCAACAAGGTATCCGCCACCTCTTGATTGTCTTCACAGTAGAACTGAATCCACCCGGCATCTCGCAACATCAGCGAATCGCCGTGATCCGCCCAGATATTCCACGGTGGCCCGATGGTGCGGTTGACCACCATCATGACTATCGGGAGCCGCGAGTACGAGGCAGCGACGGCATTTTCCGCCATGTAGACGAGACCGTTCGACGACGTGGCGGTGAAGCTGCGGGCGCCGGCCGAAGAGAAACCGATGCAGACACCCATCGCGCTGTGCTCGCTCTCGACATGCACCAGATGACTTCGCTCGATCTCTTGCGCGCAGAGCACCTCGATGCACTCGCTCTGCGGAGTGATCGGATAGATGCCGCCGCCGAAACCTCGTGCGCTTCGATTGGCGCGCCCCGCCATCGCGACGGCGATCGCCGCACCGTGGTTCGCGGTCACGAGCATCTCTTTCACTTGGTTTTCATCTCCATGCAGCCTCTGGGGCATTCGAGAACACAGATGCCGCACCCCTTGCAATAATCCTGATCGATCTCGTAGCCCTCGCCCTCGCGACGGATCACGCCGTCGGGGCAGAAGACCAGACAAGTGTCGCAGTGCGTGCATCGACCACAAGAGATACAGCGTGCCGCCTCGGCCGGCGCGTCGATCCCCTGGTTGACCTCGCCGTAGTGCTTCGTCCGCTCTCCGGGATCGGCATGCGTTTCGATCGCCGCCGGCAGATGCTCGAAGTAGTCGAGGCGAAGTTGATCGACCGCGACGGTCGTTTCGCTCGCCGCGCCTTCGTGGCGCCGCAAATCCGCACCCAGCCTATCGAGAGCGCGCAACGCGGCCCGGCGTCCATCGCCGATCGCATGGCTCACGGTTCCGTCTCCGGTCGCCAAATCGCCCGCGACGAACACCGAGATCGGCGCACCCTCGGAATGGACGCGCCCACCCTCGATCGTCCACCCCCCGGGAAGCAGGTCGTGGTCGGCGAACTGCCCCAGGGCGAGCAGAGCCGCGTCGCATTCGAGACGCGCGCTGCGATCGCTGACCACCGGGCTCCTGCGCCCACTCTCGTCCGGTTCGCCCATATCGACCTCGGCCAGCTCGATCGCTTCGACACGGCCGATCCCGTGCACCGCGACCGGCTGCCGCTGAAAAAGCAGCTCGACCCCCTCGTCGACCGCCTCTTCGACCTCGAGAGCGATCGCCGGCATCTCTTGTCGCGTGCGGCGATAGGCGATCGTGACCCGCTCCGCTCCCGCCCGCAACGCGCTCCGTGCGCAATCGAGGGCGGTGTTGCCTCCCCCCAGAACCACGACATGCCCCCGCAGTCCGACATCGCCACCGGCGCTTTGCCGGTGCAGAAAGGCAATACCCTGCTCCACCCCCGCCAGCTCCGCTCCCGGAACCGCCAGAGCCCGCAGCTTCTGAAGCCCCGTCGCGATCACAACAGCGTCGTAGCCCGCCGCCAAGTCCTTCAGCGCCGCGGAGTCGAAGGTCACGCCGCAACGGGCCTCCACGCCGAGCCTCAGGATGGCGTCGATTTCGGAATCGAGCACCTCTCTCGGCAAACGGTAGCTCGGAATGCCGGTGCGCAAGATCCCTCCGAGACCCGGCTCTCGCTCGAAGATCGTGGCCTCGTGGCCGAGTCGAGCCGCGGCGTAGGCCGCCGAGAGGCCAGCGGGCCCGCCGCCGACGATCGCGATCCGACGCGGATTCGCCACCTTCGCCACTTCTGACACGGCGACCGGGACACGATCGGCGATCCATCTCTCGATTCCCCGAATATGCACCGCCCCGTCGTGCGTGCCGCGACTGCAATCGTCCATGCAAGGCGCGGGGCAGACCCGCCCGCAGACGGCCGCCAGTGGGTTGGTGCGACTCAGCACCTCCGCCGCAACCGATTCGCCCTCCGTGGCCAGAGCGCGAACGAAGGCGATCACGTCGTTGCCGGCGGGACACGCCCCCGAGCAGGGTGCCAGAGGCGTTACATAGCCTGGAGTTTGCGAGCGCCACAACCCGGTCTTGAGCCCGGTCGGAGGCCCGACGACGTGTTCGATCAGCGGCAAAACCTTCCGCGGCGGGGCGCCGAGCGAGCCATCGGAAAAACCCGCCGCGTCGAGCGGATCTCCGCCGATGGCAACCGCATCGTGCGCCTCACGAGCGGCCGGCAGATTCACTTCGAGCCCGAGCGCCAAGAACGCTCTCTCCACCGCCTCGAAGGGCAGATCGTGGGCCCGCGCGAAAGCACCGGCCATCGTCGTATTCACGATCACCACCGAGCGGGTGCCGATACCGTGGCCGCGCGCGATCGAGGTCGCATCGACCGCGGCGATCCGGAAAGGAGCGAAGCGCTCGGCGAGCTCGCCCGTCCCGCCGGCGGTGTTCACGAGAAGGGTGCCACCGGGCCGGAGTCCGGCGATCGCCGCGTCTCCGAGAAGACTCGGGTCGAAAACCAGCAGATGGTCGGGTCGAACCACCTTGTTGCGGCTGGTGATCGAGCGCTCGCCCACCCGCAAATAGGCACGCACGGGAGCGCCCGATCGCTCACCCGCGTACTCCCCGAAGGCCTGCACGCTCTTGCCGAGATCCGCGAACACCGCGGCCAGGATCTTGGCGCCCGTCACGGCACCCTGCCCTCCACGACCGTGCAGTCGGAATTCCAAGGGCATCTCGGTGGCCGCCCGCGCGTCCTCGCGAACGATCGAGTGGCCCGCGGGTTCCTGCGGCGACATTGGGTAAGAATCACCATTGGGTGGGGGTTGCGTCAAGGCTCGGGAAGCCGCCCGACGTTTCGATACGGCCGCAAGATCCCTGGGATGGCAGCTCTCCGGCAAGCTGCTCGCCGTCTGTCATAACCAGGCTTGGCAACCGACCGCTCCACGCCTCCGAAGCTCCCGCCCTGCTTACCCGCGCAGCTCAGAAGCGCGGCGCGCCCCTCTTCGATCTATCCAGGCGGTCACAAACCGGAACGCCGGATTGCGGCCCGATACGGGTCACAACTCCCTGCTCTCCGGCCAGAGTGTCGAGTTGGGGCCGAATACGCGACGCAACCGGCAGCTCCATCTCGTGAATCGGCCCTTATCACGCGCGGAGTGAGGCTCGGGGCGGCAAGGTGCGGAGCGGCGCGCTCGGTGGCGACACTCGGGGGCACGAAGCGGAGGGTGCAATCGTCGGCTGTGGCGCGAGCGGGCAGTATGAGAAGATGTTCGCGAGTCTCGAGGGTCAGAGGGTCCGCTCAA
>CAZFNT010000080.1:0-11292 GCA_964520315.1 uncultured Gemmatimonadota bacterium | reverse complement strand
TATTCCTGTGGTTTCGGAACCCGCCGATCGGGCGGATCTACGGCACATCTGGGCGTAAACCCGGGGAGTCATTTCTTCGCCGACCCTTAGGGTCCGCCGAGGAGACAACCCATGACCCTGAGGTCGAGCGTCGGGCGCGAATCGAGCAGGCGTATGAGCATCTGTAACGCCGGCGCTTCTTTCGAAGAGGTAAGCCGATCGCTCCAAACGAAGTGGATCGCCAGTAAGCTCGAACTCCTCGATACCGTCACCAGCACGATGCAAGTCGCCGCCGGCTGGGCTCGACGTGGAGAGGAAGGCGATGGCGAACCGATGCCCCACGGCGCGGTCGTTGTGGCGCGCGAGCAAACCGGTGGCCGGGGCCGACATGGCCGCGTCTGGAGTTCTCCACGCGATCTGGGGCTCTACTTCTCGGTGCTCATTCGGGTGTCTCGCTCGTCTCCCTCGATCGCCCCGATCGCCCCAGCGGCCGGTCTGGCGGTGGCAGAAGCGCTCGCGCCATTCGCTTCGACTCCGGTTGGACTCAAGTGGCCGAACGACGTCCGAATAGATGGTCGGAAAGTTGCGGGGCTCCTGGCCCACGCTGAGAGCCGGCGGGGGAGGATCGACCGAGTGGTGCTAGGGGTGGGCATCAACGTCTTCCAAAGGGCCGATGACTTCCCCCGGGAGCTCCGTGATCGCGCCACAAGCCTCGCCTTGGAGGGAACGTCGGTGAAAGGTCTGGGCGAGGTGCTCGCCGCCGTGCTCCCGCGGCTGGAGGAGCGCATCGATACTGTGTTCGCCGGGGAGTTCGAGCGCCTGGTCCCGAGCTGGAATGTCGCCTGCGATCATGTGGGGCAGTGGGTCAGAATCCTCTGCGGTGGGGACGCAACCGAAGGCAGGACGATCGGCATCGACGATCGGGGGCGGTTGCGCCTCGCGGATCGGGAAGGGACGGAGCAAGCGATCGGAACCGGTGAGCTGATCGAATAGCGCTGCGTCCGGTTTTCTACACACTACCGGCGTGGTTTTGTGGACACAGGTTCACAGGAAAGCGACGCCGCCTCGGGTCCTCTGAGCGCCGCGCCAGGCACAACTCCCGCGCTCGCATCGGGCTCCTCCAGATCTGGTGCGGAAATGGTGTCGCTGGCTCGATCCTTGCGTCCCGTTGCCCACACGATGAAGGCGCCAAGCACCAACACCCAGATCGGTTCCCCCACTCTGCGCTCCAGAGGCGAGATGGGGACCCTGGTCGTTCTGGCTTCGATCGCGGCGCTTCTCGCTTTCCTCCGCGCCTGCGTCTGACGGCCGGATCTACTCCCGTCGAGCCTCGCTGCCCTTCATCACAAGCGCCAGCACTGCGATCAATGTCCCCGCCAGCGTGACCCAGCCGCCAACCGAGAGGGAACGCGGCGCATAGACGAACTCAACCGATCGTGTCCCTTCTCGCACCCAGACGCCGCGAAAGAGCCCGTCCGCCCTCGAGATCGGCAGCTCCTCGCCCCAGTCGTTTCGCGCGATCCAGCCCGGGGCGAAGCGGTCCCGCAATACGAGCAGTCCCTGGTCACCCTCCGGCACTCTCACCAGCACACGGTCCGGCTCCCAGTGTTCCTCCAGCGCCAGATCTTCGCCCCGGTCCCCCAGGCGCTCGCTCGCCGGCGGCAGCACGTTTCCGCGAACCACACTCCCCCCTTGGAGTGACAGGCTCGTGTCCACCCTTACCGGCTCGTCACCTATCGGCACCGCTTCTCCCGGCGCGAGCTCGAACGATCGAACCAGCTCGGCGGCGGGACGGGCATCCACCACGCGCGTCAGCTCCGCCCCCGAACGCGGGAAGAGCGCAACCCTCTCCAACGCGCCTCGCGCGAGATCGTCCGCGGCCGGCCTTGGGATTCCGACCACTGGCGCGGTGACCAGAAAAGCCGTGGCCAGCCGAGCCGCGACCTCCGCGGGGTTCGCAGAAAGGGTGCGTGCGAGTTCTCGGGCCCGCTCCCCCTCGAGACCACTGTAGCCGACGGCGTAGGCGACTCCTTCCAGGAGCCCGAAGTTAGGCTTGGCCCGTCGCTTCCATCCGCTGTAGACCTCGCGCTCCCCGCTCATGCTCCGTGGCCAGGGGTAAGGATCGAGCACGCGCGCGTCACGCGCCAGGCGCGGCGGTCGCGCGCCTTCCGTGGCGGGAAGCGCGCGCAGCAGCTCCGTCGGGGCGTCGTAGAGTGAGCGGTCGGTCGTATACAGCAGTCTGCCGGCCCGCGGCAACGCTTCGGCGATCGTGACCGACAAGAGGATGACGAAAGCCGATCGGGGACGCCACGCGATCAGAGCGGCGGCGACCAGCAGAAGGGCGCCGTGGCCGGCGCTTCGGATCGCATCCGCCCGCAGCCCCGCGATCGCGGCATCCGCGTTTGGAGCCAAGGCCCACGATGCGACCGTCTCCGCCAGCATTTCGGACAAGGGACCGACGACCGCCGCCGCGGCCCCTATCGACACGATGCCCAGCACCAAAGCCGCGACCTTGATTCTGCGGAGCCCGCTCCCACTCCCACCTACACGTCTCTCCGCCTCCCCCAGCCCCAGGCCGGCGACCAGCGGGATCAGCACGGCACACGCTGCCAAGTACTTCTCCGGGTAACGAAACGCTGCGATCAAGGGAAGGTGCCCATGCGCGAAGGGGAAGAAGGGAGCATTGGTCCCCAGGGCGATCAGCAGCAGCATTATCGACGCGATCAGCATCCCTGCGCCGAGTCGTCGCAGCGCACCTCGCGCGCCGGTCAAGGCGGCAATACCGATCCAGGGCGTCAAACCGACCGAGATGCCGAAGAACCAGAATCGCGTGTTGTTCAGCCCGATGATGAGCGGATGCCCCCAAAATGTGTTCTCCGGCCCGGGCAGACCGAAGAGCTCGGGCAGAATCAGCGTCGCTAGGCGAAAGGGATGGAACGACCAATCCGCCGCCTCCGCCAGCGGCAGCCCGGCACCCCGGCGGGATTGGTCGAGCAGTTCGATCGCCGGCCAGGCAAGCACGGCGGCCACCATCGCCGCCACGATCCCGGCGAACACGATGTCGGCGACTCTGCGCCCGCTGATCACTCCGCGCCCCGCACTCGCGAACACAACCAGCGCCAGCACTGCCCCGATTGCCGCCCCCTGCGGATCACCCGCGTGCAGCGCGAGGGCACCAGCTCCCCCGAGGGCCGCGGCCGGGCGCAGCCCACCACGCATCCCGACCCGCCAGGCGAAGTGGGCGATCCACGGCAGCCAGCTCAGCGTGAAGAGATACTGCGGGTTGGTCGTGTAGGAGAGAGCGACGCCCGACAAGGCCACCGCGATCCCAACCGTCGCCGCCGTCCAGGGAGCCCGCCCTCGGCCCTGTCCCTGGGTGAACACCCATCCCCCCACCCCCAGAAGAACTATGTGGGAGACAATGCTCAGCGAGAGCGCGGTCGACGGGGCGAACCAGAGAAAAAGCACCGCCGTCAAGGGGTAGAAGACCCCGAGAGAAGGGTTGGCCGCCATCGGCTCACCGAGCTGGAGCCACGCATTCCAGGTCGGCGCGAAACCGTCGCGCAGCAAACTCCCGTGCAAAGCCTTGAGCGGTGCGTAGTGCGTCGAGGCGTCGCCGTAGAAGAAGGTCCCCCCTCGAAAGAGAACGTCTGCGAAGGGCACGAGCAAGATCGCGATGAGAATCGCGAGGGAAGCGGATCGGCGCGTTCTCAGCATCGCCAATGGGCGGTCAACGTGAAGAAGCGCACCCCCCTGCGCGCCTCGCCCGGATTGCGCCGGCAGTCGAGCCAAGGTGCCGGCGCCGGGATTGTCTCACTCAGCAACGCGCTCAGCGTCTCGCGGGTGAACTCATCGAAAAGATGAAACTTCAGCCGCGCGCGAAAATCGTTGAACCCATCGTTGTCGAGCAGCAACCCCGCCACACGTTGCAGCGGATTCGAGCCTTGCGTGAGCGTCTCGCAGACGAGCAGATCGTCGCGCATCTCACGCCCCAGGTCCCCCAGAAACCCCCGCTCGTTCGGAACGATATGGTGCAACATATCCGAAACGATTACCGCGCTCGGACCTTTCGGATAGCCCTCGACATCGAGCACATCGGCGATACAGGCGTCGAGCCCCCGCGCCTTCGCATCAGCGACGAAGCGCTCGTTCAAATCGATCCCCGTATATCGCATCGTCGGCGGCAAGAAATCGGCGAGATGGCATGTGCCACACCCCACATCGAGCACCCACGAGTCGTTGGGCAGCCGTTCCCCGATGCGGCGAAAACGGTCCTCGTAGCCATCGCCATGGAGAAACGAGAGCACGCGGTCGTAGAGCGAACTCGACCCGTACATCGGCGACCGCAACATCTCTCGCCTCGCTTCGCGGGCCCCTACTTCGTGGAGTTCTTGTCGGTCGGCTTGTCGGTCGGCTTGTCGGTCGGCTTGTCGGTCGGCTCGTCGGTCGAGGACTCGATCTCCCGCTGAATATCGCGGGTGGCCCCCTTGAACTCGCGGATGCCCTTGCCGAGAGCGGCGCCGATTTCGGGAAGACGCTTGGCCCCGAAAAGAAGCAGCACCACCAGGAAGATCAGGATGACTTCCCACGCGCCCAAGTTGCCGATCATGAACCTCTCCAGATCGCTGTGTGATGGAGAGTAGCTCGGCCGCAAAACTGGAATCGGGCCTGGTCTCCAATCACGAGGAGTCAACTCTATCGGGGCTGCGGTGTCGAGTCAAACGCAACGCACCCCGACCTGCCGGCACGAAGAGGAGGGGGACCGAGTACTGACGAACCGATCGCCGTCCCTCCCGGCCAGGCAAGCCCACCAGCTCCGCTCCGAGCGAACTTCCCGCCCTTCAAGCCCGCGAAGTGCCTCGGGCCCGCGCGTCCCTCTTAGCCCATGTACACCCGAAACAACGCGCGACATCAACGCCCCCCCAAACAGGATGCGAGAAACGGCTCCACATCTCCTGGGGCGATTATGCTGGCGCGCTCGCGCGCGCAGCATCAATCGCCCCAGTTATTGCTGCGGGCTCCGCCCGCCAGCAATAACTACCAATAGCCTCTCTCTCTCAACGCCTCCCGAACCTCCTCCGGTGGCACCATCCCCGGATCGTCGCTCAGCTCCAGCGCCAACCGCCACTCCGCCAGCGCCCGCCTCAGCGAGTCCGCCAACTCAGGTTCGAAATACGCAATGTCCCGCTGCTCGTCCGGATCCTCCACCGCGTCGAAGAGAGCGATCCTCTCGCAGCTCACCGGTTCCTGAATGAGCATCAGCAGATAGTCGGGATCAAGCAGGGAAGGCCCCGCGAACGTCAGGCGGTGCCTCTCGGTGCGAACCGACACTTGTCCCAAGACCCCTTCTTGAAACACCGGTGGCGGGTCGGTCACGGCATCGCCAGGAGCGTGCCAGAGGCTTCGCCCCCGCTGGCTGGCCGGACTCCGCATGCCCAACGCTTCGCAAAGCGTCGGGACGACATCGATCGCCGAGACCAGCTCCTCGCTCACTTTCCCGCGCCATTGCCGCGGCACCGCGCCCCCTCCGATCAGAAGCGGCACGCGAGTCGTCGAATCGAAGAGAACCGCGCGGTGATTGCTGAAGCCGTGCGTCTGCAGATCTTCACCGTGGTCCGCGGTGATCAGCACGATCGTGTTGTTGAGCACCCCCCCGTACTCGAGCCATTCGAGGAAGAAGCCCACGTACGTGTCCGCCGAGAACGCGCCGGAATCGTAGTGATCGAGAATGTGGCAGAGATCGGTGTCGGAGAGGGGCAGGGGCTCGCCCTGGGCCAGAGATTCGAAGGCCTGGGGATCGGTCTGGTAGATCTTCGGGTCTAGCATCCGTTCGCCCACCGCGTGCCAGATCCGCGGGAAGTCCAGGCCGGGATAGTATGTCCCCCCGTAGATCCGCTCGGTGTCGTTGCGGGAGTGGGCGATCGTGTCGGCGATCCCGGAGTATGCCTGTCCGAAGGGGTGGTTGAAGACGCCTCGATGTAGATAGGGCCGGTGGCAGTCGTAGCCGTGCACGAAGGCAAAGAAAGGCTCACCGATCGGGATCGCGTCGATCCACGCCATCGCCGCCAGCGTGGATTCCCTGAGCGAGCCAAAAGCCGCCCTGGTTTCGCTGAACCGATCGAAGCCCTGATCGAAGCCGAACACCCCCTTCACATGGCCCCCGCCAACGAACGCTCCGGTCCGGAAGCCGTACTCCTGGAGGATCTCCTGCAACATCATCTCGCCATCGTCGACGATGAAGGTCGCGTAGTCGGGGCGCGAGATCTCGGAGGCGTACCGTCCCGTCAGAAGGGCGGCATGGGAGAGGAGCGATTCGTTCGACTGGCTGAAAGAGAGGGGGAACTCGATCGCGTCTTCGGCGAACGCGGCGAGGCTCGGCGTGGGGTCGTTCGGATTGCCGGCCAGACTCGTGCGATCGTACCGCAGCCCGTCGATCGAGATCAGAATGACGTTCGGACGCGCACCAGCCCTGAGATCGGCCTCCCCAGCGCAACCGACACACCAACCCACCAGGCATAGCGCCGGAACGAGCCCGCTCCGGGCCGCCGTGCCTCGTCGAGTCCGCACTTCGAGCGAACTAGGCGTCGGGTGCTTCGGCTGTCTTCGCCTTTTCGTCCTCGGGAGCCGGGCTCGGCCACGGAGCCGAAGCCGGAGGACGGAAGGTCTGGGCACTGTCGCCAGGCAGATAGGCCTGCACCGGATCGTGGATGATCGGGTTTAGGCCGCCGGTGAGGGGTGTTTTCTCGAGCAGCAGCGCCTCCAGCTCGTCGACCGTGATCACGCCGTCGGAATCGAGATCGGCCTTCTTGAAGGCGATCGATCCGCGGGTGATCCGCTTGTACTCAGCGGTGTCGAGAACTTGGTCCTCGTTCGTGTCCAGGCGGTCCATCACCCGCTGCACGGTACGGGGGAAGCGGAGCTCGCGAGCTCCGAGCGCCAGAGCGGGTACCGCCAAGATCGCGATCAGGTGGATCGGACGGATGGTCATGAGGCTCTCCAACCTTTTTGTGGATGGGGCGACCGCTAGCTTTCTCTCGCGTCCGGCCGATTTCGCCAGCGCGAGAAGTCGCGCCCAGAAACCCACTGCCCAAATTATATCCCTGAATCGTGCTCGCGTCCACCACTTCGGTTCGTCGAAGCGTAGTATTGGCGATCATGACGGACGGGCTACCGATCGAAGCCGCCAGGGAGCGGAGCGTGTGGCGGTGGAGAGACCGCCAAGCGCTCTTTCACATCGGCCTCGCGTTGGGTCTGCTCCATCTGCCGCTCTCGCTCGAGTTCTCGATCACGCTCACCCACCACGGCGCGTTGATCCAGTCCCTGGTTCTTTTCCTCTATCCCCTCGCCATCGCTCTGATGGGCCTGGGGGCGGCCGTGGCACGAATCCGGCCCCGGATGGCGCTCGGATCGGCGCCGATGCGCATCGCGGGTGCCGCGCTGCTCCTCTTTCTCTGGGCAGCCCTGCGAGCCAACTTCCTGGTCAACGATCCCGGTTCGCTGACCTTGGCCGGTCTCAGCCATCTCGCGTCGCTCGGTGCCTGGTTTCTGGCTCTGGGAATGGGCCTCGCCGGAGCGCTCCAGAGGGTGCGCTCGGTCGATCCGAAAGATGTGGGGTCGGGGTGGGCGATCCATCTGACCGGGATCGTCTTGGGTTACCTCGCGACCGAGCCGGCGATCGTGCATGTGGGACCCAACGCACTGCTCGCGGTGAGCGGGCTGGTCTTTCTCGTTATCCCGCGCTCGAGTCTAATCGCGCTGCCGCTGCTTCTGCTCATTCTGCACCCCGCCGGCTTGGAGCATCGCCTCGAGGCGCTGAGAGAGCTCGAGAGCTGGGACGAAGGGGTCACCGTAGGTATCGGGACCGAAGGGAATCTGTCCGACGAGATCGAACGCGACATGCTCGCCGAGATGCGCGCGCCCATTTTCGAAGGGTGGAGCCGCTACGGGCAAGTGAGAATCGTTCCGGTCGATGCGCGTAGGTTGCTGGTGCTCTACAACCTCAAGCGACAGTACGTGTACCGGCCGTACACTCTGCGGGAGAACACGATGGACCCGGCCGAGCTGCGCAGGAGGGGCACCGCATCGGGTAGCGGCATGGCCGTGCGTACGCTCCTCTACACCTGCTTCGATGCGAGGATGCGCCTCCTTTTCTCAGGGGTCGGCTCGGGTCGCAGCTTCACACGTCTGACTTTCCGCCCCGGCAAAGAGGTCACCGCGATAGAGCGAGACCCCGCGGCCGCCCGCTATTTCAGCCAGGTGCGTCCGGCCGACACCGACCACATCTTCTCCGATCTCGATTTCTTGGTCGCCGACGGGCGGCACGCCATCGAGATCCAGACCGATGCGCTCGACGCGATCGTAATGGAATCGAGCCGCTATCAACCTCCCCATTCGATGCTGCCGGTCACGACCCCTCACTACCTCTATACGCGCGAGGCGCTGGCGACCTGCATGAGGAAGCTCCAGCCGGAAGGGTTGCTCGCCATCGAGTTTTCGCGAACGGCGGACGATGAGACCCACCGTCTCGTTCCTTATCAAGTGATCGAATCGTTGCGGGCGCTCGAAGTTCCATTCACCCTGAGACGGGCGGGAGCGCTCGACGACCTGACCGTCTTCGCCAGCCCCACCGGCGCGGGCCTCGATTCCTGGATGAAGAGGGTGGGTGGGGACGACCTGCCGGGGGTGGTCGACGACTGGGATCCCGCACCGCTTCCCCGCTGGGTCGACTATGAGCTCACCGACGAGACTCCCTTGGTCGGCTGGGTGTCGATGTCGGATGACGATCGGCGGCTCTTGATCACGGTGGCCTCCGGAGCGGTCGCGTTGACTCTCGTGCTGGTTCTGCTGCTCTACATCTGGGAAGCGCGCGGAAAAGGGTGGAATCCGATCCCCTTCTTCTTCGCGATAGGGCTGGGCCATTCGATCGTCCAGTTCCACGCCTTCTACGCATGGCGCTCCTTCTTCGGAGACGATCTGCTCACCATCATTCGGCTGATCATGTACTTCCTGCTCTTCGGCGCGGTCGGGAGTTGGCTGGCCGGGCGCCTTCCGAGATCGGTTCTTCGGCCGGGGCCGAGAGTCGCTTGGGTGATGGTCCTTCTGGCGCTGCACTTCTCGGGGATTGCCAACATCCCCTTCGAGGAGGGACGCGCCTGGATTCGCGAGCTCTACGGTCTGCTCGCACTCGTCCCGGGCGGGATTCTGCTGGGTGCGTACTTTCCGCTCGGATTAGCCAGGGCGAGGCGCGAGGGCGTGGCACCCAGCTTCGCGGCCGATGCCTTCGGCACGCTCGCGGGGTACGCGCTGATGTACCTCGTGTACGTCCCGGCGGGAGCTACAGCTTTCGCAGCGGTCGGAACGGCGTTCTACGCGGCTGCGACACTTCTGTTCAGAGACGAATAGGAACAAGACGAGGAGACGGATCGATGATGCCGCATCGGAAGAGCTTGCCGCCGCTCATGCTGCTGATGTTCGCGGTGTTCGGCTGCGCGCGGGTGGGCAGAGATTTCCCAGCGACCGATGTTCCCGATATCGAGATCGGAGAGACCACGCGGGCCGATGTGCGGGTGATGTTCGGAGAACCCTGGAGGACGGGGATCGAAAACGGTGACCCTACCTGGACCTACGGGCGCTACGAATACAAGCTTTTCGGTGAGACGGAGACGAAAGACCTGGTCATCCGCTTCGATTCGCGGGGCGTCGTGGCCGGCTACTCTTTCAACCGCTCGAATCCGGAGGAGTAGTCTCGATATCGCCAACTCAACAGGAACAGGATTCCCACGGCCAGAAGCGGACCAGAGATCGACAAGATCCAGTCCGGGCGCTGCAAAGTGGTCGCCGCGTAGAGCAGGGCGAGCGCAATGAACACCAGCCCGCCGATCCACGCCCAGCGCCAGGCCAGGGCCACGACGAGTAGCAGAAAGAGGGCGGGCGCCGCGTGAATCAGCAGTGCCAGCGGGCCTTCGGCGAGCGCGTCCATCGCGAAAAGGGCGAGAAAAAGAGCGTTGCAGATGCCGAGGATTCGGGGGCTCCAGAGGAGGGCTCTTCGGGTGGTAGGGGTCATGGGCGCGGCTCCAGCAACACCAGAGCAACCAGCCGCTCGATCACGGACCCCCCGCCGTGGCGGTAGGAGCGCCCGTCGCGAGAAATGCGAAAACCGTGATCCGCGAAGAGCAGGATCGGTCGCTCCGGATCGAGTCGAGGGACGATGCCCCGAAGCTCGATCCCCAGCTCCGCCACGGTCAGGCGGGCCAGATCGTCGAAAGCCGGGAAGCGCTCGTGGATCAGGGCGTCGATCCGGTCGATCTTCTCGATCGCGTGGTTGAGCCCTTCTTCGGCGAGGCTCCGATACCAGGCCTCGGTCGTCGTCTTGGGTAGGGTGAGGGCGTAGGCGGTTTCTCCGGCGCGCCACCCGGGGAAGAGGCCGTCGATCTCTGTTCGAATCGCTTCCAGCAGGACGGCGCCCATTGCGTCGATCACTACCCATGAAGCGCCTGTGTTGTCGCGAAGCATCTTGGTGAGCGGCCAGGGCTCTGGTTGAAGGGGTAGGTTGGCCATCTTGTCGAGGTGCTTGAGCCATCGCTGGGCGCCCGGCCCGATCAGGCGGTCGTGATGCCGGTAGAGCTCCGCCAAGTGCGCGGCCTGTTTTTCCGGAGGAGCGGCGGGTGGCACCGATCGGAACGGATCGCAGGCTGCCTGCACCAGCGGAGTTTGCTTGCCCTTGGCGGGCGGCGGGATCGTTCCTTCGAAGAGCCAGCCGAGAATCAGGTCTTCCGCTTCGCGGCCCAGCCCGAGCTCGTCGAGACGCGCCGTGGCCCTACGGCCGATCCAGTCGGGACGTATCGCGGCGGAGATCGTCGCGAGGTCGCCGGCCCCGAAGCCACGCGGAAGGGGAGCGCCGCCGCGAAGGGCCTGCTCCGCACACCAACGCGCCAGGTCGTCGCGGGCCTCATTCGAATCGGCCACCGAAAATCGCAGCCGCTCGCCCGATCTCCGCTCCACCCAGACGCTGATCTCCGATCTGAGCTCCTCTTTGGTCCACGTGCGCCCGCCGAGAAGCTCCACGACCTCGCCGGCATCGACCTCCTCCACGACGTCGAGCCCAGCCAGGCAACGGTCGAGACGCTCCACGTTTTCCGTATTCGGATAGCTTGCCTTTCCATCTATGTAGAGCAGCAGCGCCGGATGATCGTCGACTCCGTCCCTTGCCAGCGCGCCGACCCGATCCCGAACCTCTCGCTTGTCTAAGAATCGGCCCAGAGCGCCCTCGATCTCCGTCCGCAGCCGTTCCAACTCCTCGACCGAATCTGCGAA
>CAZFNT010000079.1:0-11301 GCA_964520315.1 uncultured Gemmatimonadota bacterium | reverse complement strand
CCCCCCCCGGCCCGGCCCCAGCATCACGGCCGAAGTGAGCACGAGCTGCGCCCAGCCGAACCAGCCGGGAAGCTCGAGGCCGAGCAACATCTCACCCGCCATCGTGCCGGCGAAAATCGGAACCGAGAGCACCGCCGAGAGCAAAAACCGCCGCCGGGCTTCGCCGACATGGGCCAGGCGCTTTTCGGCCGCCTCCCGCTCGCGCGCCAGCTCACCGGCTCCCCCCGCCGCCGTTCGCGGCCTGGCGCTGTATCCCGACCGGCGCACCGCATCGACGAGCGCCGGTGTCAGCTCCCGATCGCCCGCCGCATCGCCCCCGACCATGACGCTCGCCCGCTCCAGAGGAAGGCTGACCTCTACGCCCACCACCCCCTCGACGCCGCCCAGCGCCCGCTCGACCGCCCCGACGCAGGCCGCGCAGGTCATTCCGCCGACATCGATTTCGATTCGCGACCCCGCGCCCTCGGTCGTCGGACGGATGGGTGGGGTCGCGGCTTCCGCCTGATCCACCCGCCCCGGACTCGCCGGTTCCTCGTCATCTTCCTCACTGATCTCGTAGCCGGCCTCGCGCACCGCGCCCATCAGCCCATCGGCGCTCGCCCCTTCGGCCTCCACGAGCGCGCGCCCGGGATCGAGTTGAACCTCCGCCCTCGTGACCCCGCCGACCCCTTCCAAGGCCTCAGTCACATGGCGAACGCAGTTCGGGCAGGTCATGCCCGCGACTCTGAAGTTGTGAGTGGTCATGCGCTCTCCTCTGCGTGTCGGTGATCACCGCAACCCACGAAACTACCACGGCGCCACGTGCGTCTTTCGATGAGAGATTGGCCTGCTTCTCGGCTCGTGATGAGGACGAATAGGGGAGTGGGGACTGAGCAGTGACCAGCCGATTCCCGTCATTCGTAGCCAGGCATGCGCGACGGCTCCGCTCCCCCCCGAACGCCACGCCCTGAATGCCCGCGAAGCACCGAGGCCCCGGCGCGCCCCACGTCAGAACCGCCGCGACCACCCGTGGGGCGCGTTGGGACTGGTCGTCTTTTGCCGGCACGCAGGGCGGGAGCTTCGCCCGGAGCGGAGCCGCTGGGCATGCCTGGCTACGAATGACGGGAATCGGCTGGTCAGCTCGGTCCACCCCCCTCTTCTCGTCCCCTTGAAGGGTCGGCGAAGAAATAGCTTCCCATGTTTGCGCCCAGATTTGGTGTAGATCTGGTCGATCGGCGAGCCCCGAAACCGGAGGAATGGCAGCGCCCTTTTGAGGATTTCGGGGCTCGCTGATCGGCCAGAGATGCGCCAAAGATGGGATGCAAACGTGGGGAGCTATTTCTTCGCCGACCCTAAGGGTCCCCGCGAATCCGAAAATCAGGCGCGAGGCCGATTGCGCTATGCTGGAAGCTCTCCGCGTTCCCCCCCAAAAACGCCCACGCGCGAAATCGATGCCACTCAAGCTCCTTTGTGCCGGTGACATTCACCTCGGCCGCCGCCCTTCCGGCCTTTCGGAAGAGGTGCGGCATCATGTCGATCCGCGTCACCTCGGGCCTGCCGCTGCGTGGCGGCTCACCGTCGATGCGGCGATCGAGAACGATGTCGACGGAGTTCTGCTGGCGGGCGATCTCGTCGATCGAAGCGACGATATTTACGAGGCTTTCGAGCCGCTGAGCACTGGCGTCGACCGCCTGGTTGCGGCGCGGATCCCTGTTCTTGCCGTCGCGGGCAATCACGATGGTCTGGTGCTCCCCAGGCTTGCCGCCGCTATAGGCGATTTCCGTCTGCTCGGCCGCGGCGGACGCTGGGAGCAGGCGGAGATTCGCGGCGAGGACGGCGCCGGCGCGCGCATCTTGGGTTGGTCCTTTCCCCAAGAGGCCGTTTGCGAAGATCCGCTGGCTGCCGCCCCCCCCGCACCGGACGACGACTTGCCGACCCTCGGCCTACTGCACTGCGATCGCGACGCATCCGGGAGCCGCTATGCTCCCGTGCGCAGCTCGGCTCTCGCGAACCACTGGGCCGACGCATGGCTCCTCGGGCACATCCACAAACCGGATCTCCTCGATGGCTCACGCCCGAGCGGTTATCTCGGTGCGATCAGCGCCCTCGACCCCTCCGATCTGGGTCCGCGGGGGCCCTGGATCGTGGAGGTGGCGGGTAAGGGGGCCGTCAGGGCGGAGCAGCTCTCTCTCTCCCCTCTGCGTTACGAGCAACTCGATATCGACGTCGGCGATCTGCCCGACGCGGACGCGCTGCCCAGCCGGATCGCGACCGAGATCGGCCGCATCGCGGATGACATGAACGGAGCCCCGCGCGCCCTGGGAGTCAGAATTCGGCTTGTCGGCCGCACCGATTACAGGCGAGCACTCGCCAAGGCGGCCGATGGCGTCGGTAAGCTCGTTCTGCCGCGGGGCGATACGACCCTCTTCGTGCAGCGCCTGAGCTTCGATACGCGGCCGGTCCGCGACCTGTCGGAGATCGCCGAGGGGGGGCGCGATCCGCTCGCGTTGCTCGCCGCGCGCCTTCTGCTTCTCGATCGTGAGCCAAGCGACGCCGATCGAAAGGCGCTGCTGCACGGCGCCCGCATGCGGCTCGAAAAGGTGGTTCGCAAGCCCTCCTACCTCTCTCTGACCGCGGCAAAGCTGGACGACGGCGAGCTGGCTCGTTTGCTCCGCGATGCGGCTCTCGATGCCATCGATCAGCTCGAATCGGGGCGGGAAGAGGGCTCCGCGTGAAGCTCGTGCGCCTGTCGATCGATCGCCTTCCCGGAATCGGCGAAGGCTTCGAAGTCGCCGAGCTCGATCCGGGGTTGAACCTCGTCATAGGCCCGAATGCGTCGGGCAAGAGCAGTCTCTGCCGCGCCGTCCGCGCTCTGCTCTATCGCGAGTCGGTCGGCGGTCCGGTGAGCCTCGAGGCGGAGTTTGATCTGGGGGTTTTTGACGCGGGCGATGACGCAGCCGCGCCGAGGCGCATGCGCGTCATTCGGCAGGGTCGCGATGTGCATTGGTGGCGCGACGGTGAGGCCGTCGAGCCTCCGCTCTTGCCGGACGAACGCCTCGTATCCTGCTTCACGATCCATGTCGAGGACCTGCTCACCAGCGACGAAACAGAGTCGGTCATCCGCGAGAGGATCGGGCGCATCCTCGCTGGTGGCTACGATTTGGATTCCGCACGCACGAAGCTCGGCGACTTGGCCGGCACCGGTCGATCAGATGCGAAGCGGCTCAAAGAGGCGGAGGCGGTACTGGGCAATGTGCGTCGCGCACAGGCCGAAATCAGAGAGAGTGAGCAGGAGCTGGCGGATAGGCGGGAGCGGAAGGCCGAGTCGGAGGCAGCCCGTGATCGGCGAGAGACGGTGGAACGGGCCATCGCGCTTCTCGACGCGCGGCACGAGCTGAGCAAGAGTCGGGCGCTTCTCGAGGAGCATCCCGAAGGTATGCAGGCGCTCCACGGTGACGAGCTCGAGCGGATCGCCCGGCTGAACGAGAAACGTGAGAAGTCGATAGAGGAGGGGAGGGGCGCGCGAGATCGGCGAAACGACGCGCGAGGCAGGAAGAGCGCGTCGGGCTTCGACGCCAATGACGCGCCGAATCGATCGCTCCTCGACGAGCATCGCGCGATGCTCGAGAAGCTGAAGGGGCATGAGCGCGACATCGATGATGCCGAGAAGGCGATGGCCCGGGCCGATGCCGCCTGCACCTCGACCCTCGATGATCTGGGAGGAACCAAGCCGCCCGACGAGGTGCGAATCGATGCAGCCGCGCTGCGCCACTCCGAGGAGCTCTGCGCCGAGAAGCGAAAGGCCGATACTGCGTTATGCGCGCTCGACGCCCGCTTGAAGCTGCTCGCCAAGGCAGCCACCGAGACCCCTGGCGGGGGCCGCCCCCTCGACGCGCTCAGAGAGGCGCGCGCCGCCCTCTCGATCTGGCTCGCGTCCCCTCCCACCCCCGATACCCTGGACGATCGTGGCGGTCTCTACTCCATCGTGGGCACATCGCTTCTGAGCGCCGCGGGACTCGTCGCCATCGCGGTCGCCGCCTGGAAGGTGCACCTGCTCTTCTTGGTCCTGCTCCCGCCTTTGGCGGCCGGCGCCCTACTTCTGCTGCGCCTGCGCGAAGATGTCGGCCCCCACAGCCGCCGTCCCGAGGCGACGCTCCGGGTTGCCGACAGCGGCATCTCCGGGCCCAAGCACTGGAACGAAGAGCAGGTGCGCACTCGTCTGCGTGAGCTCGAGGTCGAGATCGCTGTCGCCGAGCGGGCAGAGAATGACGCGCTCGACAGCGCCCGCCTCGAAAGCGAGCGCCCCGATCTGCTTGAGAAACAACGCTCGATCGAGAACGCTCTCGCCGCTCTCGCCCAAGAGATCGGCTTTGACGCCGCCGCCTTGGGGGACGATTTCCACCTCGGCCTGCGCCGCGTCAAGGCGTACGATGACGCACGCGCCGAGCGGAATGACGCGCGCTCCGATCTGACGCGCTCGACCGGCGCAGCCGACGCTCCTCGGGGTGCGTTGCGCGCATTCCTGGTGGAGCACGGTGAAGGAGCCCTCACCGAAGAGGCCGGCGCCGCGATACTCGAGGTGCGGCTGCTAGCCGTGGATAGGCGATCCGAGCAGCATGCCGGCGCGACCAAGGAGCTTGCGGCCGCCGAGAAGGAGATCGCGCGCGCGAGCGCTGTCGCGGGCGAGGCGAAGCGCGAGATCGACGATCTCTACCGCCGGGCCGGACTCGAGTCGGGGGACTCGGGCGGCCTCGAGGAGCGCTTGGCCCGTCTCGATCGGTGGAAGGAGCACGAGAAGGAGAACAGCCACCGGCGCACCCTCGCCAATGACGCGGAGGCTCGTCTCGGCGAAGAGCCCGACCTGCTGGCACTCGTCGAATCGGCCGATCGCGATGCGCTGGAGAGAAGGAGCAGGCAAGAAGCCGACTGCGCCGCTCTTTTCGAGGAGCGTTCGAACAGGATCTCTGACATCGAGGGGAGCATCGCGCGTGCCCGGAAGGGGAACGATCTCGAGGAAGCCTGCGCGAAGCGCGCGGCCGCCGAAGAGGAGCTCCGAGCCGCACTAGAGACCGACCTGCGAGCCGAGGCGGGCGTGTTCTTGATCGACGAGGTCGAGCGGGAGCACGAGCAGAGCAACCGCCCCCCCGTGCTGGAGAAGGCCGCGGGTTGGTTTGCTCGCTTCACCCGCCACGCCTTCACGCTGCAACCGCCGCGGGGCCGCGACACCGGCTTCCGCGCGCGCGACGAGATCCTCGAGGAAGATCGCTGGCTCGAGGAGCTCTCCAGCGGCACCCGCGCTCAGCTCCTGCTGGCCCTGCGCCTGGCTTTCGCCCTCGATGCGGAGCAGGGACGAGAGAGCTTGCCCTTCTTTCTCGACGAGGCATTGGCGACCACCGATCCCCACCGATTCCGCGAGGTGGTGGACGCGATCGGCGCCTTCGCTGGCGAAGAGGGGCGACAGGTGATCTATCTCACCGCCCAGCCCGCCGACATGGCGCCCTGGCGCAATGGGGTGAAGCCCGCGCCGCGCGAGATCGACATGACGGAGCTGCGCGGCAAACAGGCCGGCAATGGCGAGGCTCCCACCTATCCTCTGGAGCCACTTCCCGAGGTGCCTGCGCCCAAGGGGAACGATCCCGAAGCTTACGGTGAAGCGATCGGGGCGCTCGGACTCAGGCTCTGGGAGCCGGCTTCGTCGGTGCATCTTCTGCATCTGTTGCGAGACGATCTTTCGATGGTCCACCGGCTTGCCCGAATGGGCGTGACGCGGGTCGGCCCCTTGCGCGCCTTGCTCAGCGATCCCTCTTCGCCTTTGGTGAAGACCGAAGACAGGAAGCGCGTTGCGTGGCGCTTGGATGCAATCGAGATTCTCACCACCGCCATGCGCGAAGGTCGCGGAAGACCGGTCGATCGCGACGTGCTCAAAGACTCCGATGCGGTCTCCGATCGCTACCTCGACAAGCTCGCCGATCTCGCCGGCGATCTCGGTGGTGACGCCGAAGGGATCATCGCGGCGATTCGCGACAAGAGCGACGAACGCGTGGCTCGTTTCTCGGCGAGCAAATGTGATGCTCTGAGGGCCTATTTCGAGCGAGAAGGGCATCTCGATCCGAGGGAGCCTCTGGACCCCGCGGAGCTGGTGCAGCGTTTGCTGGCGGGTGTGCGACACCATGTGGAGTCGGGCGCGGTCGGCGAGGACGAGATTTTATGTTGGTATCAGGATTTCGCGGGGGCGGTCGGGGGCTGAGAGACATCAGCAATCGCACCGTGGTGGTCTCGACGGCGCTCGTGTTCATCTCAATGAGTGTCGAGGCGATCGTATGTCACGTCGTTGGGCGCACACATGATCGCGTCTTGGGGTGATCGATATGCGGAGCGCAGTTGCCTTCGCTAATGGTAGCTTGGCCTCGGAAGCCGAAGGAGCCACCACCCGATCGAGAACGGCCAGGCGCTGGATTCTCTGGGAGCCACGATTCAGGCCCTTCGACAACATGGACAGCTTTTCTGGAACGAAGGCCGCTGACTCCGCCGCATAGCATGCTTGATCCAGCGGAGGCATGGCGCCCCCACGCATGTTTGGGAAGCCCTCTTTCTGAACCTGCGAGACTTCCCATGCTGGCCAGGAAGGGTGGGCCGTTCTGCAGACAGCTAGAGGCTTGGCCGATCTGTCCGATAGCGGCCAGACAGCCATCGCACGCTCTTGACATATGGCCGATTGCGGGCTAGATTTCGCGTTGACCCAAACCGGGAGGCAAGATCGGCAGGGTCGACGCCTTTCGAATAGACGGATTGGAGATATGGTTCAACTCAAGTGACCACTTCCCGCACCACATTCATGTTCGGCGTCCTGGCGCTTGGGAGATCCGCGTGTACTTCATGATTACGACCGACGACGACCTTGCATTCGACATCAAATGGGGCAAAGGGCCGAGTCGTCGAACACGCGGAATCCTGCAGACATCTGTCATCCGCTGCCGCGAGGCACTGCTCTGCGAGTGGGAGGTGAAGGTATGCCAGGACTGAGTCGGAGTTCCACGCATGACCTCCTCGTTGCGGCATCACGTCCGCGACCGAGACTTCAGTCGCAATCCGTCTTCCGACTGCACAAGAAGATCGACAGGCGCCTGACAGACAGCCGGCGGGGGTTGTTTGTTATCTGCTCTGCGTCAGAGTTACAAGTCGTCGCTCCGTTCGTCAGCGAAGCCAACCGCAAGCACCGGCTCAGGATGCTCCTCGTCTACAGTGATACCGATGCCACATGGCTACCTCAGATCCTTGACCGAGCCGATCTGCGCACCATACGCAACATGGTTGTTCACTCAGACACCCAGGAAGTTGAACGGATCATACGCGCCTGGGAGCTTGGCGCACAGGATGTACTAATCGCTAGAGCGGTAGTTGTCGGAGAACAGCTACTTGTTGTGAGCTGTGCTGGCGAACGGATTGAGATACCTTTCGACACAGTTCACCCCTCTGGGAGAATCACTATCGCAGAGCGCGACCACTTCAAGGTCGCGGATGATGGTAGCTATCTCTGGTGGCCTGTTCCCGATGTACATCTTGACTTAGACTCAATCAGGGCATTGATAGATCCCGCTCACGAGCAGCGCGTGTTAGCACGTAAGATCACTCACGACACGATGTACGGATCCGCATTGCGAGCGCTGCGGGAAGAGGCAGGGGTTACTCAGGGGCGTATGGTGGGGCTATCCGAAAGACAGGTCCGCCGCATCGAAAAAGGCGAGAGCATGTCGGCAAAGAGCCTGGACGCCTATGCTCGAGCGTTGGGAACAAATCTAACCGAACTTCTGACCCGCGCTGCTGAACGTGTGAGTGTCTTCAAGAGTAAGAGGGGCGCCGAACGCAGTGAACCATAGCGAGATCGTCAGCTTCCTCTGGGGCGTCGCGGACCTCATCCGCGATACCTTCAAGCGCGGCAAGTACCAGGACGTCATCCTGCCGCTGACCGTCCTGCGCCGTCTCGATTGCGTGCTGGCCGGCACCAAGGAGAAGGTTCTCGGGAAGCAGGCCGAGCTGAGAGGCAAGAAGCTCGAAAACCTCGATCCCCAACTCCGCAAGATCGCCGGCTTCGCCTTCTACAACACCTCCCGCTACGACTTCGAAAAGCTCCTCGCCGACGCGCCGCACCTCGCCGCCAACCTGCGCAACTACATCGCGGGCTTCAGCCCGAACATGCGCGAGGTGCTCGAGAAGTTCGACTTCGACAACACCATCAGCAAGCTCGACGAGGCGGGGCTGCTCTTCCAGGTTCTGGAGCGCTTCAAGAACGTCGACCTGCATCCGGACAAGATCGACAACCCCACGATGGGCACGATCTTCGAGCACTTGATTCGGAAGTTCAACGAGATGTTGAACGAGAATCCCGGGGAGCACTTCACGCCCCGGGATGTCGTACATCTCATGGTGGACCTCATGCTCGCGGGCGACGAGCGGGAGATCCGCGCCAAGAAGGCCATCCGCACCGTCTGCGACCCCTGCTGCGGCTCGGGCGGCATGCTGATGATCACGAAGGAGCACATCACCGTCGGCCTGCGAAAGAACGGAGATCTGCTGCGGCCCGCCATCAACAAGGACGCGGAGATCCACCTCTTCGGCCAGGAGGTAAACCCGGAAACCTGGGCGGTCTCGAAATCCGATCTCTTCATGAAGGACCCGACGGGCCGCGACGCAGACAAAATCACCTACGGAAGCACCCTCTCCAACGACCGGCACGCCGGCCAGGCGTTCGACTACCTGATCGCCAACCCACCCTACGGCAAGGACTGGAAGCGCGACGAGGACGCCGTGCGCGCCGAGCACGAGCGTGGCGCGGCGGGCCGATTCGCTCCAGGGCTGCCGCGGATCAGCGACGGCCAACTCCTCTTCCTGCTCCACATGTTGGCGCGCGCGAAGGACCCCAAGGAAGGCGGTTCGCGTATCGCGATCATCATGAACGGCTCGCCGCTGTTCACGGGCGACGCGAGGAGCGGCGAGAGCGAGATCCGCCGGTTCATTCTGGAGAGCGACCTGCTGGAGGCGCTGATCGCGCTGCCCGAGCAGCTCTTCTACAACACCGGGATCGCCACGTATGTGTGGGTAGTGACGAATCGCAAGGCGCGGGTGCGCAAGGGCAAGGTGCAGCTCATCGACGCCACCTCATTCTGGGTGCCGATGCGCAAGAGCCTGGGCGACAAGCGCCGTGAGATCCCGCTCGAGCGGTCGCAGGATATTCTGAAGATCCTTGCCGACTTCCGCGACGGCGATACCCGCGCCGTCGCGAAGGACGGCAAGACGGAGGACGCTGTCGTCAGCCGCATCTTTCCCACCACGCATTTCGGCTTCCGCAAGATCACCGTCGAGCGCCCGCTCCGGCTCAACTTCCAGGCTACGCCTGAGCGCATCGCCCGACTCGAAGAAGAGAAGGGCTTCCAGGCGCTGGCGCGGTCGAAGAAGAAGGGCGCCGCCGGCGACAGGCAGCAGATCGAGGGACGGGCTCTGCAGGAGGAGATCCGGAAGCTCCTGCGCGCGCTCCCGAACACCCTCCTCAAGGATCGCGCCGAGTTCGAGCGGACACTCGATACCGCGACGAAGAATGCCGGCGTGAAGCTTCCCGCCTCCGCCCGAAAAGCCGTTCTCTCCGCCCTTTCGGAGCGCGACGAGACGGCGGCCATCTGCCGCGACAAAGACGGCAACCCCGCGCCCGATCCGGAGCTCCGCGATACCGAGAGCGTGCCGCTCGCAGAGACGGTCGAGGCCTTCTTCGATCGCGAGGTGAAACCCCACGTCCCGGACGCGTGGATCGACACCAGCAAGCACGACCCGAAAGACGACCAGATCGGCTTCGTGGGCTACGAGATCAACTTCAACCGCTACTTCTACCGCTACACCCCGCCCCGCCCCCTGGAGGAGATCGAGGCCGACATTCGCGGCATCGAGAAGGACATCCTGGGGATGCTTGCGGAGGTGACGGGTGGCCCGGCTTGAGGAAGCCGACGTCGGCAGTTCGGTCATTCTGCCGACAGTCGGAACCCCGGCTGGCTGACGAACCGGATGTCGGCACTTGCGCGTATCTGCCGACATTCACTACAATCCCGGCATGGAGCGACCCCGCCTGACCAGAGCGCAACTGGATTCCGCCAAGGTCGGAGCCTTTTTCCGGCCGCGCGACGTCCTGCCCCTGGGGGTGACCTTCCGCGACCTTCAGCGGCTGGTCGCCGAGGGCACGGTCGACAAGGTCGGGAACGGCCTGTATCGCCTTTCCGCGGTCGAGCCGAACGAGTTCGAAACCCTCGCCATGGTGGCCTCGGCGGTCCCCAACTCCATCGTGTGCCTGCTCTCCGCGCTGCGCGTCCACGAGATCGGAACCCAGTCGCCGCACGAAGTCTGGATCGCAATCGACCGCAAGGCCCGCAAGCCGCGGCGCCTCCCGGCGCGTGTGCGCATCGTGCGCTTCTCGGGCGCCATGCTCACGTACGGCGTCGTCGAGCAGACCATGCTCGGGGTTCCGGTGGCCATCACGTCGCCGGCACGCACGGTCGTCGACTGCTTCCGCTATCGCAACAAGGTCGGCATCGACGTGGCCAAGGAGGCCCTGACTGACGCTCTGCGCTCACGCATCACCACGGTCGGCGAGATCGTGCGCGCCGCCGAGGTCTGCCGCGCCCGCACGGTGATGCGGAGCTACCTGGAGGCGTTCCCGGCATGAGCCGCCCTCCGCGCAATCTGGCCGCATCCATCCATCGCCGCCTGCTCAACGGCGCGCGCGAGCGTGGCGAGGACCCGCAGTTCATTCTTCAGCGCTACGCGGCCGAGCGTTTCCTCTATCGACTCGGCCTGTCGCAGCACCGCGACCAGTTCGTGCTCAAGGGCGCGATGCTCTTCGCGCTCTGGGGCGGATCGGTCTACCGGCCCACGCGAGACCTCGACTTCACCGGATTCGGCAGCGACGAAATCGGGGCGGTCCTCGATCGTATCCGGGACATCTGCACGGTCGTTGCCCCGGACGACGGGATGTCCTTCGACGCCACGACCCTGCGTGCGGAACCCATCCGAGAGGAAGTCGAGTACGGCGGAGTCCGGATCGTGTTCGAAGCGAGGCTCGGCAGCGCGCAGGTTCGCATGCAGGTCGACGTCGGGTTCGGCAACGCCATCGAGCCGCGAGCGGTCGAGGCCGACTACCCTACGCTCCTCGATGCTCCCGCTCCGCGGATTCGCGCCTATCCGCACCAGGCCGTCGTGGCCGAAAAACTCCACGCGATGGTCGTGCTCGGTGAGCGTAACAGCCGGTACAAGGACTTCTACGACCTCTACGTGCTGTCGCGG
>CAZFNT010000078.1:983-11594 GCA_964520315.1 uncultured Gemmatimonadota bacterium | reverse complement strand
TGTACACCCCTATTCCCCCCGCGCTGCGCATCAGTCATAATTGAGGGTTCGCGCTCGTTTCAACGCCAACCCTCAGCAGCCATGACTCAGGTCTCATTTCAGCTCAACGGCGAAGACGTTCGGGTCGAAGCGCACGCCGGGGAATCGTTGATGCACACGCTCCGTGTGCGCTGCGGCGTTCGATCGATCAAGAACGGGTGTGACGGGCAGGGGCAGTGCGGGGCGTGTCTGGCGTTGGTGGGCGGCCGCCCGCGCACGACCTGCGCGACTCCCACCGAGAAGGTCGAAGGGAAGGAGATCGTCACCCTCGAGGGAATCGGGGCGGAGGAGCGGGCGCGCGTGGCCAACGCTTTCGTGGCTGCCGGCGCGGTGCAGTGTGGCTACTGCACTCCGGGGCTCGCCTTACGCGCCATCGGATTGCTCGGCCGGCGCGACGATCTCACGCGGGACGAGATCGCTCGGGCGATCGACGGTCATCTCTGCCGGTGCACCGGGTATCACAAGATCGTCGACGCCATTTCGATGTTGGATCGGGCGCAACGCGGCGAGACGGTTCCCGAGATCGAGAAGCGCGGCGGGGTCGGGCGAGACCTGGGGCGCTTCGATGGTGTGCGCAGCGTGCTAGGAGAAAGGAACTACATCGCGGATATGGGTCGCACCGATCTGCTACATGGTGCGCTCCGTCTCGCGCCCTGCGCGCGGGCTCGAATCGTCGGCATCGACACCGCGCGAGCACGGGCGCTGCCCGGTGTGGTCGCGATCGCTACAGCCGATGATGTGCCCGCGCAGCGCTGGCTCGGGCTAATCGAGCAGGACTGGCCCGTTTTCGTCGCGGTGGGTGAAGAGGTGCGTTGCGTGGGCGACGTGCTCGCTGCTGTGGCGGCGACCGATGAAGCCACGGCGAGAACGGCGGCTCGACTGATCGAGGTGGACCATGAGCCCCTTGCTCCCGTGGTCGATCCGGTCGCGGCGCTCCAAGATGATGCCGATCGTGTGAATCCTAACCACAACAACTTGTTGCATCATGTTTCGATCGGCCGGGGCGACGTCGATCGGGCTCTGGCGGAGAGCCGATACACTGTATCTGACACGTGGACTACGCAACGAATCGAGCATCTCTTTCTCGAGCCGGAAAGCGCTCTGGCGGAACCGCTTGCCGGTGGGGGGCTGCACCTCTACTCGCAAGGGCAGGGAGTCTACGACGATCGGCGCCAATTGGCGCGCTTTCTGGGGGTGGCCGAGGAGAGCATCTTGGTCGAGCTTGTGGAGCCCGGAGGGGCGTTCGGGGGCAAAGAAGATCTCTCCGTGCAGGCCCATGCGGCGCTGCTCGCGACGATGACCCGGAGCCCGGTTCGCGTCACCCTTTCTCGCGAGGAGTCGATCCGTCTGCATCCGAAGCGACACCCGATCACCGCGCGCTTCACACTCGGATGCGACAAAAACGGGAGCTTGACCGCTCTGCGCGCGCACATCGTCGGAGACAGTGGCGCCTATGCATCGGTCGGCGCGAAGGTGCTCGAGCGAGCGGCCGGCCATGCTTGCGGGGCTTACAAGGTGCCGAATGTGCAGGTCGAGGCGTCGGCGGCATACACTAACAACCCTCCATCCGGCGCCATGCGCGGATTCGGCGTCAATCAAGTGAACTTCGCCATCGAGGGTTGCATCGACCGATTGGCGGAGCAGGTGGGGATCGACGGTTGGGCGATGCGAATGCGCAACGCCGTCGATGTTGGCGACACGATCACGACGGGGCAAGTGCTCGAGGAGTCGGTCGGATTGAAGCAGACGCTTCTCGCGGTGAAATCGCACTTCGACAAAGCCCGGGCGAATGGCCTCGCCGTCGGGATTGCGTGTGGAATCAAGAACTGCGGCATCGGCAATGGTGAGCGGGAATGGGGCAAGGCCAGGCTCGAGGTCGAACCCGACGGAACTGTTTCGATTTCGAGCGGGTACTCGGAGATGGGGCAAGGGCTTTTCACCGTCTTGGTCCAATGCGCGGTCGAGGCTACCGGACTGCCTGCGTCGGTCTTTCGCGCCAAGACCAGCACCGCCCAGGGACTGGATTGCGGTCTGACGACCGGCTCGAGGGCTACTCTGCTCGGTGGCCGAGCCGTCGCGAGCGCCGCGCGCAAGCTGCTCGCCGATCTCGATCGTGGGCGCACGCTCGGGGAGCTGGCGGGGCGCAGCTATCGTTCTGAGGTCGTGATCGACGATACGGTTTCGCTTGCGGATCCGGGAGGTGATACACGGATCCATATCGCCTACGGCTTCGCCACTCAGCTCTGCATTCTCGACGGCGAGGGCCGGGTCGATCGTATAGTCGCCGCCCATGATGTTGGAAGAGCGATCAACCCACTCCTCTGCGAGGGTCAGATCGAGGGCTCGATTCATATGGGACTGGGCGCCGCACTCACTGAAGAGCTATCCTGCGAAGAGGGCGTTCCGAGCACCTTCGATCTGCGCGAATTGGGTGTATTGAGAGCGCGCGATATGCCGGAGATCGATGTGATTCTGATCGAGGACCGACATCCAGAAGGCCCTTACGGCGCAAAGGGTGTCGGTGAGATCGGGCTCGTTCCTACGGCGAGCGCAGTCGCGGGTGCGCTAGCGGCCTTCGACGGTCGGCGGAGGACCGCCCTGCCGATGAGAGATTCCGCGGCGGCTCGCGCAATGAGCGTCGGGCACAGGTCGCGTGAGACGGAGCGATCATGAGCGACAATCGCGATTCCTGGATTCTGGGCCCCGACGCAAAGGGAATGGTGGTGCGAATCGAGGCCGGGAGAATCGCTGATCTCGGTACCGATCTCGAAACAGGTCGCTTTCATCTCTCGTGCGAGGGCGCAAAGATCGAAACTGGGCGGGTCAACGCCCACACACATATCTACAGCGGGTTGGTCCCCTTCGATATGCCGGCGCAGGAGCCACCGCCAGAGAGCTTCCTTCAGATTCTCGAGCGGATCTGGTGGCGCCTCGATCGCGCACTCGACGAGCAGAGCCTACGCGCCGCGACGCGCTACTATGTCGCCGAAGCGCTGATGGCCGGCACGACCACCTTGATCGATCATCACGAGTCGCCCGAGCTCATCGAAGGTTCACTCGATGTGTTGGCTCATGGCTGCGGCGAGCTGGGCATTCGAGCCTTGCTCTGCTACGGCGCGACCGGGAGGAACGGCGGGTACGCCGAAGCGCGACGCGGGCTCCGCGAATGCTCTCGCTTCATTCGAGAGAACCGAGATCCTCTCCTGCGTGGGGCGGTGGCGCTGCACGCCTCGTTCACCGTGTCGAACGAGACTATCAGCGAGGCAGCCGCGATCTGTCGCTCGACCGCGGCTGCCTTGCACGTGCATCTCGCGGAAGATCGGGCCGACGTTCTGGACGCGCAAAGACGCGGATTCGGCGGCCCTCTCGAACGGTTGATCGAGCTAGGGGTTCCGCTGGGGCGGGCCATTCTGGCCCACGGTGTGCATCTCGATCGGGAGCAGGTCGAGCGCGCACGGGACGCAGGCGCCTGGTTGGTTCAGAATCCGCGATCGAACCGTGGCAATTGTGTTGGCTACCCCGGGAGCCTCGCCTTCTCGCCCCGTGTGGCACTCGGGACCGACGGCTTCCCCGCCGACATGGAGGCGGAAAGGGACGCACTGCTGAACGAAGCCCAAGCCCACGGCGAAAACCCGGCAACCGCCGCCGACCGCGCAAATGCGAGCCGCCGTCTGGCGTGCGACGTTCTCGATGTTCCGCTGGCCACGGAGCTGCAGGCGGGAGACGCGGCAGATCTCTGTGTCGTAGATGACGATGGGCGCGTACAGCATGTGATCGTGAACGGACGAGTGCTCGTTCGCCACGGGGAGCTCATCAGCGGCGACATCGACCGCATCAGAACAGAAGCAGAAGAAGAAGCCGGCCGCCTATGGCGCCGCATGGAGAAGATCTGAAATGGCGACACTTGGACTCGAGAAAGAAATCGTCGACCGCTCGGCGCTTGACAACACTGTCGCCCGCTTCAAGGAAGCCGGAGTGCTCTTACCCTCGTTCGCGGAGCTGGCGGACCCGAGGCGGATTCCGGAAAAGGTAATCAGTGCGCTGGCTCGCATCGATCCAGATGCACCCCATCCGTTGAATCTCTTTCGCGTGCATTGGTACAACGACTCCACCCGAAGCGGCCGCGACGAAGTTCCGGCACATATGGTGCTGCCGGCCTCCCTCACCGGGGTCCGAGCGCCGATCATCGTAGCGCTCGGCAACCGCTTCCCCATGATCGCCGCACACAAGGTGCTGGCGGCCTACAGTTGCCTGGTGCCTCGCCTCGTGACTGGCCAATTCGACCCCACCTTCCACCGCGCGCTCTGGCCCTCGACGGGCAACTACTGTCGTGGCGGCGTCGCCATTTCCAGCATCATGGGGTGTCGCGGAATCGCGATTCTGCCCGAAGGGATGAGCCAAGAGCGTTTCGACTGGCTCGAGTCTTGGATAGCCCACCCCGACGATGTCATACGCACGGTTGGTGTCGAGAGCAACGTCAAAGAGATCTACGACAAGTGCGCGGAGCTCGACGCCGACCCAACCAACATCATTTTTAATCAGTTCTGCGAGTTCGCCAACCATCTGGGGCACCATCTCTGCACTGGTCGTGCATTGGAGCATGTGTACGAGACCGCACGCGAAGCCCACGACGGGCTCGAGCTTCGGGCCTTCGTTTCCGCGACCGGTTCCGCCGGCACTATCGCGGCAGGTGACTACTTGAAGGAGCGATTCGGATCGTCGATCGCGGCCGTCGAGGCGTTGGAATGCCCGACGCTGCTCTACAACGGGTTTGGCGACCACAATGTGAAGGGGATCGGCGACAAACATGTGCCGCTGATTCACAACGTAATGAACACCGATTTCGTCGTTGGAGTGTCGGATGCCGCCACCGATAGCCTCGGCGTGTTGTTCAACAGCGACGAAGGGCGTCGCTACCTCGTCGATCGCCGGGGAGTACCGGCCGAAACGGTCGATTCGTTGGGCGAGCTGGGCATCTCTTCCATCTGCAACGTTCTCGCCGCCGTCAAGCTGGCCCGTTACCTCGATCTGGGCCCCGATGAGGCGGTGGTCACGATCGCGACCGATGGGTGGGCGATGTACTCGTCGGAAGAGGCAAAGGCGCGCGAGCAGATCTTCGGTGGCGGCTTCGACGCTGTGAACGCCGCGGAAACCTACGGCGAGCACTTGCTCGGCCAAGGAGTCGATCATCTGCGGGAGCTGACGAGAGAAGAGAAGCTACGAATCTTCAATCTCGGTTACTTCACCTGGGTCGAGCAACAGGGTATATCGATCGAAGATTTCGTCGCGCGCAAGAACGCATCATTCTGGACCGGGCTCAGGACACTCGTTCCGATCTGGGATGAACTCATAGAAGAGGTCAACCAACGTACCGGCGTGAGCGAGACTCTGCGATGAGCGTCGCTACGATGATCTGCGGCGGTTGCGGGTCAGAAGCGCCGATCGGCGATCCCTTCAGGTGCCCTGAGACACGTGAGAGCGACAATGTCGATCACGTGCTCTCGCGTGTTCTCGACAGCGAAAAGGTGGCGTTCCCCCGAAGTGAGAGCGACACCAACCCCTTCGTCCAATACAGGGAGCTGACGCTGGCCTGGCGGCTCGGGCGCGAGCACGGCCTCTCCGACGAGGAGCTCCTCAGCGAAACTCGCGAGCTGAGCGAGAGGGTCGCCGAGGTTGACGCTCGGCGCTTCACGCGAACCCCCCTCGACCGAATCGCCGAAATCGAGAAGAGCTGGGGGCTCGATTCCGAGCTCTGGGCGAAAGACGAGACCAACAACGTCTCCGGTTCGCACAAGGCCCGCCATCTGATGGGCGTGATGCTCTACCTGGAAAGAGCGGAGCGCCTCTCGCTCATCGAAGCCGGGCGCCCGCTGGCGATCTCTAGCTGCGGCAACGCCGCCCTGGCGGCCGCGGTGATCGCTAAGGCGGCGGGCAGGCCGATCGAGGTCTTCGTCCCCACTTGGGCGGATCCCCATGTCGTGGCGCGGCTCGAAGGACTAGGAGCGCACGTCCACCGCTGCGCCCGTCCGCCGGAGAGCGAGGGGGATCCATGCACGCGCGCCTTTCGTGGAGCGGTGGCCGATGGCGCCATCCCCTTCTCTTGCCAGGGCAGCGACAACGGACTCGCAATCGAAGGCGGCATGACTCTGGGCTACGAGATGGTTGCCGCGATGGCGCAAGCCCCACCGGACCGGATCTTCATACAGATCGGCGGCGGTGCGCTCGCAAGCGCGTGCATCCAGGCCTGGCGAGAGGCGAAGGCCTGGGGGATCGTAAGCAAGATTCCAAGGATTCACGCGGTTCAAACCGAGAACACGGCCCCGCTGGAGCGCGCATACCGGCGATTGATCGCGCGGATCTCCGCCGATCTGCCGGGCGCCTCGGCCAATGGAGCCCACTCCCGGAACGATCTTGAATCGACCGCCGAGCGAGCGCGCACGCTGCGCGGCCACGCCGGGTCACGCGCGGTGGCGCGAGCGCTACGGCACGCGGCAACGCATCGATCCGAGTACATGTGGCCCTGGGAGAGTGTGCCCGAGAGCATCGCCCACGGCATCTTGGACGACGAAACCTACGATTGGTTGGCGGTTGTCCGCGGCATGGTCGCGTCGGGGGGATATCCCGTCACCGTGTCGGAGGATCTGCTCGAAGAAGCGAAGCGCACCCTTCGATCGACGACCGATATCCGCGCCGACGCCACCGGAAGCGCCGGGCTCGCCGGCCTCGCGCGACTGCATCGAGCGGGGCTGTTGGAATCGGGTGAACGCTCGGTGGTCCTCTTGACCGGAGTCGATCGAGGGAGAGAAACCAGGGGGTAGTATTGATGGACGAGCGAGCACTGAAGATCGAGCGCGATCTGGAGCGAGTCGAGGGGCGACAGAGGGTCGATCTGCTGGTGCTGCTCGCGAGGCGGCAAATGTGCACCGATGCAACGAGCGCAGCGAAGTTGCTCGAAGAGGCGCTCGATCTCGCGGCCACGGTCGACTACCCGCTGGGCGAAGCGGCAGCCCGCATCGAGATGGGAATCGTCGCCTCCAATCGGTCCGATCTGACGACAGCCCAAAGGGAGCTCGACGCCGGATTGAGAATCGCACAGCGAGAGGGTGATCCGCGGCGGACCGTTCGTGCCTTCGACGGCCTCGGGAACACCAAGCTTCTCGCGGGCGATTTCGTCGGCGCCATGGAGATCTGCATGGAGGCGCTGAAGCTCATCGAGGAATCGGACGAAGATATCGATCCTTCGGCGGCCTTGACACATCTGGCGCGCATTCACTTTCGACTCGGAGACGTCGATCGGGCACTCGAGTACCACGGCCGCGTCATCGAGTGGGCTCGAACATCATCCGAACCAGAGCCGATCGCGACGGCGCTCAACAACGCCGGCGTGCTCCTCCGAAAGAAAGGCTGTTACCCCGAAGCGCTCGAAGAGCTCGAGGAATCGCTCCTCTACGCGCGCAAGAGCGGGAGCAAGCGCACCATCTCGCGCACGCTGAGCAACATCTCGCTGACTATGATCCTGCAAGAGGAGTTCTCCCGCGCGCTGCCGTACGCACGGAACGCCATCAGGGTGAACCGGTCGATCGACAACCCGATCGGTGATCTCGATGCTTATCGCACCCTGAGCTCCGCGCTCGTAGGTTTGGGGGAACTCGAAAAGGCGGCCGCCGCGCTGGAAAAAGCTCTGGGCATCGCCGAATCCCACGATCTTCCCTTGGAAAAACAACACTGCTGCAAGAGCCTTGCGACTGTGTACGAGAAGCAGGGTCGCTTCGAAGAGGCTCTGGCTGCTTCGAATCGCTCGCAAGAGCTGAGTGAGCAGTTGCTCAATGAAGAGAAGGCCCGGCTCTTCAGCGAAGCGGAGGCCCGCTACAAGAGCGAGATCTACCAGCTCGAGAATGTGCGCCTCGCGGCCGCCAACCGAGAGATATCGAAGCAACGGGAGCTGCTCGAACGAGCCAGAGACGAAGCCCAGGCCGCCGACCGCGCGAAGAGTGAGTTCTTGGCGGTCATGAGCCACGAGGTTCGCACGCCGCTCAACGGCGTAATCGGCATGGCCGATCTGCTCATGGACACCGATCTGACGCCACACCAGCGCGACAGTACCGAGACGATCCGCATGTCGGGCGAGGCGCTGCTTTCGGTCCTCAACGACGTCCTGGATTTCTCCAAGATCGAAGCGGGAAGGCTGGAGATCGACGAAGAGGAGTTCGACCTCGCCTCTTCCCTCGGAGACTTGATCGCGATCGTGACTTCGCAGGCGCGGCAGAAGAGGTTGGAGCTGATAACATCACTAGCTTCAGATCTACCGACGATGGTGCGGGGCGACCGAAATCGGCTGCGACAGATCCTGCTGAACCTCCTCGGCAATGCCCTCAAGTTCACTCGCGAGGGGCGAGTCGAGCTCAAAGTGACGCTCGCTGGAAGACAGGAGGACTCGGTCGATATCGACTTCTCTGTGCGCGACACGGGGATCGGCATTGAAGGAGAGAAGCAGCGGGAGCTCTTCGAGCCTTTCGTGCAGGCCGACCGATCGATGACCAGAGATTACGGCGGTACGGGGCTCGGGCTCGCGATCTGTCGCCGACTCGTCGAGATGATGGGGGGCAGCATCGGCGTCGAGAGCGAGCCGGGCCGCGGGAGCCGTTTCTGGTTCACCGTGCCCTTGGGACTCCGCGAGAGCCACGGTGCGCCGGCTTTGGATGCGATCGAGGGCTTGGAGAGAGTGCGTCTTCTGGTTGTCGAGAGCGACCCGGCCCAGCGAGCGATCACCGCGAACCTCATGCGCCGATGGGGGCTGCGGACCGCGACCGCCAACGACGCCGGAGAGGCGCTCGATGCGCTCTCGAAGGCCACAAGGAAGCAAGATCCATTTGCGGTGGCCCTCATCACCCGCCGCTTGCCAGGAGTGTCGGGCATCGAGCTAGGCCGGCTGATCAGCGGCGACGAAGAGCTCGCCGACATGCCCTTGATCCTCACCTCGTCTATCGTGCGCAAGGGCGATTTCGCCGAAGCGGAGCAGGCCGGATTCAAGGCCTACCTTTCCAAGCCGCTGCGCGCGATGCAGACCTGCGCCTGCATCCGGGCGGCGCTGGGACTGGAGCGGAACGGGTCCGACGAAGAGGAGATTCCCCTCGTCGAGCGCGCGCCCAGCCTCGTCCTCGTGGTCGAGGACAACGCGGTGAATCGCGACGTTTCGACCCGCATGATCGAGCGGCTGGGGCACCGAGTCGAGGTGGTCGAGAACGGCGCGCAGGCGGTCGCGGCGCTGGCCAGAGGTCGCTTCGATCTCGTGCTGATGGATTGTCAAATGCCCGTTATGGACGGTTACGAAGCAACTCGCCGAATTCGCTTGCTCCCGAAAGAGAGTGGCCGAGTGCCGATCGTCGCCATGACAGCACTTGCGATGGAGCAAGATCGCGAGGAGTGCCTGGCCGCCGGCATGAACGACTACATCTCGAAACCTTTCACTCGTAAGGAGATCGAAGAAGCTCTGGCGAAGTGGTTGCCGATGGCTGGGGACGGTGAGGGTTGACGGCTGGCGGGGCGAGTAGTATGGTTACCCATATGAAGACGACCGTAGATATTGCTGATCATATCCTGGAGCAGGCCAAGGGCATCGCGCTGAGAGAGTCGTCCACTCTGCGCGCGCTGGTCGAGGAGGGGTTGCGCACGGTGGTCGCGCGACACGGCAGGGCCGATAGAGCCTTTCGCCTCCGCGATGCAAGCGTTGATGGCAATGGCCTGAGCCCAGAGTTCGAGCTCCACGGGTGGGCCGCGATCCGCGGCGCTGCCTATGAGGAGCGTGGCGGGTGATCGCTCTCGACACCAACATCCTCGTCTACTCCCATCGACGGGACTCGCCCTTCTGCCCAGCCGCTCTGGAATGCGTTCGCGAACTGGCCGAACAACCGGCAGCCTGGGCGATCCCCTGGCCCTGCATCCATGAGTTTCTGGCAATCGCCACGCACCCCCGGATCTACGACCCGCCGACATCTCTTCAGAAAGCTCTTGAGCAGGTCGACGCGTGGCTCGAGTCGCCATCGCTGGTGCTGATCGGCGAGACGCCGCCCCATTGGCCCACCCTGCGCAGGCTCCTCGAAGTCGGAGATGTCAGAGGGCCGCGTGTGCACGACGCGAAGGTCGCAGCGCTCTGCCTCCAGCACGGTGTACGTGAGCTCTGGACCGCCGATCGAGACTTCGGTCGTTTTCCCCAGCTGAGGACCAGGAACCCGCTCCTCGCTTAGGATCGGCGAAGAAATAACTCCCCGGGTTTGCATCCCATCTGCACCGCATCTCCGGCCGATCAGAGGGACTCGTCACGCACCCCCGCATCTCCGCCAAAGAGCCTTGATCTCTTCAACTCCGAGCAAACGCGCGGCACCCGCGAATACCGCGACACCGATTCCCCCGGCCAAGAGGAGCCCGGCCCCATCGAAAAGCCTGCCGGGCGGCATCGGCACCCACGTCATGAGCACCCATGCAGTTACACCCGCGGGGAGCGAAGCGGCGGCGGTACGCGTCAACGGCGAGATCAGTGCCGCGAGAGCGCACGCGTCCTCCGACCTCCTCTCC
>CAZFNT010000078.1:0-973 GCA_964520315.1 uncultured Gemmatimonadota bacterium | reverse complement strand
ACGAACAGATATGCCGCCAGCTGCACGAAGCTAGAGATCGAAAGCCCTAAAGCAAGCCCCTGAATCCCCAGCCCGGTCCCAACCGCGAGAAACCAACCGCAGAGGGCCGTGAGCAACACTCCGAGCCCGCCAACCCAGATCAGCGTCGAGCGGTCGTCCAGAGCAAAGAACGCTTTCTTGACAATGTTGATGCCCGCGACGGCGAGCATGAAGGGCAAGAGACACGTGAGCGTGCGCGCCGCCGCGATACTATCGGCGGCGGTGAAGGCGCCGTGCTCGAAGAGAAGACGCACAGCCGGCAGCCCCAGAACGAAAAGGAGCGCCGCCACGGGAAAAAGCACGACGGCAATCAGGCGGACCGAGCGCGAAAAGGTAACGCGGAAAGCGGCCCAGTCCCCTCCGGCGACACTTTCCGCCAGGAGGGGCAACGCGGCGCTGCTCACGCCAACCGCCACGGCCCCTTGAGCCAAGTCGACCATTCGCGTCGCATACCAATACTGTGTCACGGAGCCGGGCGGCAGAAAAGAGGCCAAACCGCGCAGCACTACAATATTGACCTGGGCGAAAACACCGATCGCGACAACTTTTCCCATCTCGCGCGCCAAGTGGGCGAAGCGCTCGCTCCGGAGCCCGGTCAGGTTGGGGCGCAGAGGCCCCCATGAGCGATATAGAGGCGGCAGGCAAACGATCAAGTGAGCCGCCCCACCCACGAGAACCCCGGGAACCAGTGCGAATACCGGCTCCTCGAAGCGATCGTAGAGCAACCAAGCCGAGGCCGCGATCGATCCGCTCACCAGCCCGGGAGCGATCTTGGGCACGAAAAAGTGTCCGCGCCGATTGAGCAAACCCTCGCAGAACGAAACCAGCGACACAAAAACAACGAATGGAAAGAGCCAGCGCGTCAGCGCAATCGTGAGCTCGAGCTTCGCCGGATCGGCGCCGAAACCGGGAGCAAAGAGGCGCACGAGCCACG
>CAZFNT010000077.1:11560-11772 GCA_964520315.1 uncultured Gemmatimonadota bacterium | reverse complement strand
GAGCGTCGAGCGACACTTCACCACGAACGTCACGACACTGCCTGGTCAGGCGCCGGTTCTCACTGATCCGAACCCGCTCGGCGATCCGCAGCAGGTAGGCACGCAGCGACGTCTCACCTCGGTATCGGGCGAGCGCTCCCTGCGCGCAGAGCAGAAAAACCTGTTGCAGCATATCTTCGACGCCATCGTCGGAGCCGAGGCGACGACCGCGC
>CAZFNT010000077.1:0-11544 GCA_964520315.1 uncultured Gemmatimonadota bacterium | reverse complement strand
AATCCACTGTCTCACCCCCGCGGAGTGCGAGGCGTAGAGCTGCTCCCAGGCGGAACGATCGGGCGGCGTGGCGGCGCAAGAGCGGGCGAGCCGCCTATCGGCCTCACGGGCGCCCGATGCGCTCGACCCGCCCGGGGGAGAGCTCGTGGTGGCGGCGATCACGGCGCACCTCCTACCAAAGTGTCCATGGTTGCCAACGCGCCCTCCACATCGAGCCGGCCGTAGCCGAAATAGGAGTGATAGCCGGAGGTGCCCTCGGGCGGCAGGGCCGAGTCACGCAGCGCCCGGGCCAGCTCGGCCGGTGTGGCCGTCGGGTGTGCCGATCGCATCAGAGCAACCGCCCCGGCGACCTGGGGGGCGGCGAAAGAGGTGCCGCTCCCTTTGGCGCCTGTCGTGAAGACATCGACACCCGATCCCACTAGATCGGGTTTGACGACGCCATAAATGCCCACGCCGTGATTGCTCCACGCGACAGAGCTGTCGGGCTCCGCCGCATCGTAGGCCCCGACGGTGATGGCGTTCGCGGCCGCCGCGAGCCCGCCGAATCCAGCACCCGCCTCTCCGTCGTTCCCCGCCCCTACGACCACCGGCATGCCGCCGTTCACGACCAGGCTGTCGGCGGCGCGCGACAAGAGATCGCTTCCGTCGGAGAGCCCCATCGGCGCACCCGGGCTCGTCGGAATCGGCAAGAAGCGCACCGCGATCGGCCCGCGGTCGGTGTAGGAGACGTTGACCGCGTCGATCCGGTCGATATCGATGCTCGGGGCTCCGACCGGTGACCAGGTGTCGTCCTTGTGGGCGAGCAGCCAATCGAAGGCCGCCAAGATGCGATCGGAGGTCGTGTGCCCCTCCGGCAAGGTGTCGGTGTGGGCATAGGCGATGTTGACATCGATCAGGGCGGCGAAGGGGGCCACGCCGTACGCCCGATCGAGCCCGGTCGCGACATGCCCCACCCGCGTTCCGTGCCACAGGTTGTCGGCACCCGCCGGGCCGGTCTGATCGGCCGGATCGAGCTCCACATCGGTCACGGCATCGTATCCACCGGCGATCTTGAGCGGATCGATCGATCCGTAGCCGTCCACCCCAGCGTCGACGATCGCCACCGTCGTGCTCAGGCCGCTCGTGCCGCAGGGCCATTCGCCGCCGGTCGTATCCCAGACCGCTGGATGCACATTGCTGTCGGCCAAGAAATCGCTGTCGAAAACGGGATCGCTCGGGGTTGGGGCGCAGGGGGCGACGGCGGCACCGGGACCGGACTGGTGAATCGACTCGACCATGACCACGGGCAGGGGCATCGGCATCATGAATAGGTTGATGAAGAAGGGATTGATGTAAATGTTGAAAAAGTCGTCCCAGAGCGGGTAGTTCAGCTCGGTGCCCACGACCAGCACGGTCGGCAAGATCTCGAAGACCTGCTCGACACGCCCGCCGAAAGGTGCGGCGATCGCGTCGAGCTCGGCCACCAGCGAATCGCGGTCGGCGGCATAGGCGGCCCGCTCGAAGGTCACCATGAAGTCGACCTTCACCATGCCGCCGATCTCGAAACCCTCGATCTCGTCGTCGATCCTGTTGTTGTTCTGATCTCGAAACCAGCCTACGTACCATGGGGTTTCATCGCCCTCGTCACCCGACGCCGCGCGGGCCGGCGCTGAAGCCCGCGGCTGCGCGGCGGCAGCGGCGCCACAAAGGGCGAGGGCGGAAATTAGGTTTCGAATCGGGGCGTTGCGCTTCATCGGGATCTCCATCAGGCGGACCTGCTCGATCTCATTCTAACCGTCGCGCTCGGGGGGGGAATTCTTGGGCTCGGAGAGCGGAGAGGATTGAGCATCGGCCTCGCCGGGTCGGACGAGCCCGAGCGCGACGCCCCGCGAGCCTCGGTGTGGGGCGCGGCGAACATCCTGCGTGGGGCGCGGTGCATTCCCGCGCGGTCCCCTAATGTGCAAACAGGGCGGGAAGTTCGGCGGTAGCGGAGCGACGGGGTCTGCCTGGCTGAGAACCGCGGCGACCAGCGATCAGTATTCAGTCCCCCCCCGGTCCCAATCCCGAAGAGTGCCCCGAGCCTTCAGAAGCTCATCGGCTCAGCGAGGCCACCCGCTGGAAGGCGCCCCCACTCCCTGCTCTCCCCACCTCATCGCGTCGCCCAGCGTGATCCGCTCCAGCACCTGCGAGAGCTCGGTCTGCACGACCGAGACGAGGGGGACCAGCGTGCAACGGTGGCGGAGGGCGCAGCACTCATTCGTGCCGAGGCATTTCGCCACCTCGACGGCGCCGTCGACCGAGCGAACCACTTGCAGCACGGAGATTTCGGAGGGGTTTTGGGCGAGGATGAAGCCGCCGCCGATGCCACGCACCGAGCGCACGATTCCCCGGTCGAGCAGGGTCGGCATGATCTTCGCCAGATAGTCGCGAGGCAACCCCTCCGCGTCGGCGATGCTAGCGACGCTGACCGGAGCGTCCCTGCCCTTCTTCGCAATGTTGACCAGAGCGATCAGTGCGTACTCCACAGCACGCGAGAAACCGAACATGGGAACCCCGTCAGCGAGCGAAGCATAACTCCGCCGTGGCGTCAGGTCGCGAGCCCCCCCGGGATGCGACCTTTCGGCACATTGTAAGCTATTTCAGCTATCGAGGAAAGCTACGAACGCACACATGTTCCGATTTGCTCCAAGACCGTGCGAATCCGGTCGATCGCCAGGTCGAGCTCGGCGTCGCTGATCACGAGCGGCGGGGAGAAGCGGATGATGTTGCCGTGGGTCTGCTTCGCGAGGATCCCGGCGTCGCGCAGGGCGAGGCAGACATTCCAGGCCTCGAAATCGTCATCGAAAACGACCGCGTTGAGCAGCCCCTTGCCGCGCACCTGGCGGATGCGATCGCAGTCGACACCCGCGATCCGATCCCGGAAGTGCTTACCCAGCCGCTCCGCGCGCGCGTCGAGCTCCTCGTCTTCGAGAACCTCGAGGGCCGCGATCGCGACGGCGGCGCCCAGGGGATTGCCGCCGAAGGTCGAGCCGTGGGTGTTCGGCTCGAATATGGCCATGAGCTCCCGGTCGGCGACGATTGCGCTGACGGGAAACACGCCGCCGCCGAGCGCCTTGCCCAGTGTCATGACGTCGGGGCGCACCCCTTCGTGATCGCAGGCGAAGCGGCGCCCGGTGCGGCAGAAGCCGGTCTGCACCTCGTCGGCGATCATCAGGATGTTCCGATCGGTGCAGACCTGACGAACTTTCGCCAAATACCCATCGTGCGGCACGGCCACCCCCGCCTCGCCCTGGATCGGCTCGAAAAGGAAGGCGACCGTGTCTTCGTCGATCGCCCGCTCGAGAGCGCCGGTGTCGTCGTATGGGATGATCTCGAAGCCGGGAGCGTAGGGACCGTAATGATCGTGGGCCTCGGCGTCGGTGCTGAACGAGATGATCGTCGAGGTGCGCCCGTGAAAATTCTCCTCACAGACGATGATCCGCTGCTTGCCGTTCTCGACCCCCTTGACGAGCGAGCCCCAGCGACGGGCCAGCTTGATCGCCGTCTCGACCGCCTCGGCGCCGGTGTTCATCGGCAGCGCGGTCTCGAAACCGGTGAAGGCGCAGAGCTTCTCGAGAAACTCCCCCATGCGGTCGTTGTGGAAGGCGCGACTGGTCAGCGTGCAGCGATCGGCCTGCGCCTTGAGCGCGCCGATGATCCGCGGGTGGCGGTGGCCCTGGTTCATGGCGGAGTAGGCCGACAGAAAGTCCAGATACTCTTTGCCCTCGGGATCGCGCACGACGACCCCCTCGGCCTCGGCGATGACCACGGGCAATGGATGGTAGTTGTGGGCGCCGAAGCGCTCGGCCTGTTCGATGATCGACTGGGACTTGGTCAACGCGCTTCTCCGGGGTGAGCGGGTAGCTTCGCCTCGCTCTTGGGGTTTTGGGGGAGGGAGTTTTGGGAGATGTGTATTTGTAATCTGGAAGGGTCCGCGCGACAATGACTAGCGAGTTCGGCGCCCAGATTTGCCTCGGATCTGGTCGCCAAGCTCGCTAGCTCTTGTTGCGCGGATCCCAAAGGAAGACAGATCGCCCCGCGGGGTAGAGTGGACCCCAAGGGTTGGAGCGGGGTGTCGAACAAGAGCCACCGTATCTCGATCGTGCACCTTTCCAACCCGGAAACTCTCTCGCTGGCCCGCTGAAGGAGAAGCCCTGTCGCATTGCAGCGGGGGGGTCAGATGTCGGGAGTCAGAAGTGCTTCGAAGGGCACGATGAAATCGAAGTAGCCCTCTTCGTGGACACGCTCGGCTAGTCGCCCTTGATAGACGAGAGCCGTGCGCACCGATCTGTGGGGCCCCGTTGGAACCCTCTGGATCTTCTCTTTGACTTCACCGATCACGTCCAGATCGATGCTCTCGCGGCGCTTGATTTCCACGACATAGAGAGAGTGCTTGCTCATCATCAGCAGATCCACTTGGCATCCCTTTAGGCGGGCCGTCGGCTTCTGCAGATAGGGAGAGGCGGCGAGAAGGGGAGTCTTGCCGATGCCGAGCTGCTTCGCGAGAGGGGTGATGTTGCTCAGCACGAGATTCTCGAACTGCAGGCCAAGAATCGAATGCCAGCCGGGCAATCCCGCGGGCGCAAGATTGCGCATGAGCCCCTTTTCGATCCGCTCACGCCTGGGTTCCAAGCATCTCAGGAAGAAGCGGGAGTAATTGTCCTTGAGTCGGTATACCTCGGTGCGGCGTGATCGACCGGATCTCGGATCAAAGACTTGATCCTTGGCGACGAACCCGGCCAGTACGAGATCCCTCAAGTATCGTGTCATGTGACCGTTGCGTTCCTTGCCGAGGGCGCCGCATATCTCCGTGACGCTCCGACTTCCGGTCGCGAGTGAGCGCAGGATCTCTCGATAGCTGGTCGATCGGTTCCCGAAGATGTCAGGGAAGATCTGGTCGAATTCTCGGAACAGCATCCCCTCCGGTTGAAAACAGAGCCGCCGGATATTCTCGTCGGCGCCGAGACCGGGGTCGATTTCCTCGAGATACTTGGGGACGCCTCCGGTCACGGACAGCAGGGTGAGTTTCTCACCGACATCGATCCTGCCGCGGTTCCTTCCCCAGAACCGGTCGCAACTGGCGAGGGGCAGCTCATCCAGTACAATGTCCCAGGAAGTCCTGCCCACGAAGCCCCTGTTCTGGAGGATGTTCTCCTCGATCCATGCCGACACCGATCCGCAGAGCACAAGGATGAGCTTGGGGTGGAGTTTGAACAAGCCGTCCCAGGCTGTCTTCAGATGCCCCGGGAAATCAGGGTCGTGGCCGCCAAGCCAGGAGATCTCATCGAGCAGGATTACCATCCATCCGTCGTTGTCGAAGGTGCTGGCAAGCAGTTGGAAGGCCTGAGGCCAGCTATCCAGGGTGAGACGGGGCAGCTTCGTTTGCCTGGCCAGTTGTTCGCTGAAGGCTGCAAGCTGGTCGGTGTTGCTCAATCCCGGGCGAGGTGCCAGGCCCTCGAATTCCAGGTAACTGTCGGCCTTCTTGCCGAACTCGCGAATCAGGGTGCTCTTGCCGATCCGTCGACGCCCTCGGCAGGTAACCAGCGACGCGCTCCGCTTGCGCATCAGGCCTTTCAGATCCCGGAGCTGTTGCTCTCTTCCAACGAACAAGAGGAACTCCTTGGGCAAGAATTGGAGGAGCCTGGGCACGAAAGGGTTGTGGTGCTGAATCGGTGCCTGTCATTCACTATTTCACCGGGCCCGAATCTGAAGCATTGTCGATTCTGTGTCAATGGTATTGGTCAATAGCGGGCACGAAATCGACACCATCGCGGCAATCGCCTTGGTCCGTGCAGCTGGCGCAGCTCGGGGCTGCTGCCGAGCACATACTCGCAAACCGTGCCGTGGAAGGCGCAGATACCTCGTAGGAGGGGAGTTCCTACCGGGTTACAGTTCCCGCGGTCTCGGATCTCCCCGATCGGCCGGATTTGCGGCACATCCGGGCGCCACCGGCGCGAGCTATTTCTGCGCGGCCCCTGAGCTCGAAAGCTATTCTTGCGCGAGTCCTAATCGCGCTCTTGCGCGCCCCCCGCCCACGCCCGCCTCGGTCATGGAGTATCTGTTCCGATGTCGTTCATGAAGCGTCTGCTCGGTCGCACACCCGAGAAACTCAAGGCCAACGCCCTCACCTTCGCCGAGCGCGGCGATTGGATGGATGCGCGGATCGCGTGCAACGAGGCGCTGGAGGATCTGCCGGAGGTGTCGCCGCAGCGCGGGGAGCTGGAGCAGCTTCTGGGGCGGGCGAACGAGGCAATCGCGCGGGATCATCTCGAAGCGGCCGAGGCGTATCTCGAGGCGGACGAGAACGACAAGGCGGTGGAGCGGGCGGCGCTCGCGCGCGATATGGCGGTTTCGAAGGAGTCGAAGAAGCGGGCGTCGAAGATCTTGCGAGGCCTGGCCGACGGCACGAAGTGGAGCAAGGCGACGCAGGCGCATATGATCGAGCGCGATCAGGATCTTGTGGCCGAATCCGGCACCGATCAGGAGATCGAGGCGCTCTTCGACGCGCAGGGGGAGCGGGCGGATCGGTATCGCGCCCACGGGATCGAGCTCGGGCGGGCGCTGCAGGCCGCGGCGGAGGACGATCTGCCCGAGGCGCGGTCGATCCTGAAGACGCTCCAGCGGAAAGCGTCGAACGACCCGATCATCGCTTTCGAGCTGGGGCACACCCTGCACGCATTAGGGGACCAGACCGGGGCGGCGAGGAATCTGCGCAAGGCGGTCGAGGGGGATCCGGGGCGGGCCGAGGCGGTGCTGGAGCTGACCGAGGTGAGTTTGGGGCTGGGGCACAAGAAAGGGGCGATCGAGGCGCTCGAGAAGTTCGCGGGCGAAGATCCGCGGGTGACGCAACGCTTGGGCGAGATCCTGATCGCGACCGGCAAGCTCGACAAGGCCGAGGCGGTGCTGGCAGAGGCCGTCGGCACCGAGAAGGAGAGTGCGGCAGTCTATCGGCTCTTGGGCGAGATCGCCGAGCGCCAAGAGGACTACAAGAAGGCGGGGCGCTTCTACGACAAGGCCTTCGCCAAGGGACCGAACGACCCGATGAACGCGATGTGGCTCGCGCGTTTCCTGAGCGGCCCGGGGGACGACGCGATTCGAGCGATCGAGACCTACAACGCGCTCGCCGACCGCGATGCGGCGGGGCGTTTCCTCTACTTCCGGCACGTGGGGGAGCTCTATCTGAAGCTCGGCCATGTCGGCGAGGCAATCGACATTCTCTCGAACGCGAAGGGGTTGACGCCGCCGAACCGGCAGGAGGATCTGAAGGCGGTCGAGGAGCTGCTGGAGAAGGCGTATGAGGCGGGGTCGGATGCTTGATGCCTGATGTGTGTGACATCAGAGGGTCCACGCAGCGTGGACCCTCGCGGTGATCCTCAGCTTTCGAAAGCCGAAACGAAGCGCTGCAGGTGGCGATGTAGGGGATCATTCTATCGTCGGCGGGCAGGCCGGATTCGTCTCCCTTCCGGGAGCTGCCCCCGTCGCTGCTTCCGTAGACGGTTCTCCAATCGTACGAGCCGACGTAGATATTGCGCCAATCGCTCGGATCGACCGCGACATCGACGATGTCGATCGGCGAAAGAGTGCTTCGCCACGACGCGCCCCGGTCATCGCTGATCATCAGCGGCTCTTGGTAGAGACCGACATAGATATGCTCATCGAGCGTTTCGATGCACTCGGCGACCTGATTGGGCAGACCTTGTCCGAGAGAGAGCCAGGCGCCATCCATCAGCTCGTAGGGACCTCCACCTCTGGCTGCGATGTAGACACCGTTCTCTTTGGCGGAGATGTCGTAAACCGGGCCGCGAGGGGGGTCTAGGGGGTGGTGGCGAGTGTTGTGGAAAGGACCAGGTAGTGGACCGGAGGGATTATCGAGGGTTGCTCCTCGGAGTCGGTCGCGCCAGAAGGCGACCTGTGAGCTCGTTGAAGAAGGCGGTCAGAAGTGCGTCTCTCGCCTCGACCGGGAGCAGATTCAGAATCTCGTTGATGTCGGCCATCTCGCCCGGGAGCTTGCCGCCACCGAGCCCCGCCGCGCCGAGCAGAGCCTCGATAGATTCGGGGGGCAAGGTGCTAAGATCTACGCCTTCGAGCGCGGCGCGCAGGGGATTGGGCCTTGGCTCAGCGGAACCCAAGGTCTGCAGCGCTCCCTCGAGGTCGTGCAGAAAGGCTCCGGTGGTGGCCACGGTGGCAGGCACGATCGTCAGGTGGATGCTCTCGGGCACATCGCCGAATCTGAGCTGCGGCTGCACGTGCCAGCCCTTCCGCTTCAGCTCGTCTGCCAGGCGGAAGAGGTTCACCGAATCGGAGCCGAATGCGACGATGCTCATATCCGGCGCTCCGATGAGGTGGATCCCCTCGAGGTTCTCTATGCCGGCGACGATCTTATCGGTGGACTGTTTCAACCCGCTGGCGATCTCTAGGTAGCCCTCTTCGCCGAAGTGTTGCAACATGGCCCATGCCGCGGCCACCGGCCCGCCGGATTTGGAGCTCTGGATCGTTGGGTTGACGACGGCGTAGCCGGTCCAGCCTGAGCAGGAGAAAATCTGATGCTTCCTGAGTGCTTTGTCTCTATAGAGGATGACCGATGCGCCCTTCGGCGCGTAGCCGTATTTATGTAGATCCATCGAGATGGAGCTCACACCGGGAACGCTGAGGTCGAAGTCGGGGATCGTCGCGCCGAGCTTTTGCAGGAAGGGCATGATGAATGCGCCGATGCACCCGTCGACATGGAAGAGTAGGCCGGCCTCGTGAGCGATCGCGCCGATCTCTCGAATAGGGTCGACGACTCCGTGGGCGTAGGATGGAGCAGATGCGACCAGAAGAATCGTGGCGGGTGAAATGGCTCGCCGCATCGCTTCGGGATCGACTCGACACGAGAGAGGATCCACGGGAACAACGACAGGCTTGATTCCGAAGTAGTCACAGCCTTTGTGGAAGCATGCGTGGGCCGTAATCGGGAGAACGAGCTCGGGACATTGGACGTCGGGGCGGTTGGCCAGTGCCCAATCGCGGGCTGTTTTGACGGCCAGCAACACACTTTCGGTGCCGCCGCTGGTGAAGTTGCCGACAACCTTCTCGTCCCCCCCCACGTGGGAGGCCGCCATGGCGATGATCTCGGACTCCATCTCGACGAGACTTGGGCAGACACTCGGGTCCAACGCGTTCTCCCAGAGGAACATCCGGCTGGCGCTCTCGACCAGCTCTCTCGCCTCGGAACCGGGAGCGAAAACGTAGGCGAAGGTCTTGCCTTCAGACCAATCGACGTCGTTGGCGCGCATGGCGCGCAAGCGGGCGAGGACTTCGGCGGGGCTCTGGGCCTGTTTGGGGAGTTGCATCGGGGTCACCTCTCTTGGTGGAGGATACCCGAGCGGAGCGCTGGAGCCTCAAGCGTGCTCGGTTCGGCGACTCCGGTAGAGCTCCGCGCACTGGGGGCAGATCGGATCGGAGCGTCGCCACTGGGGAAAATCCGAGCGCAGTGCGGCGACGGTGGCGACCTCCAGGCTTCGATCGGGTTCGAAGGAATGGCTCGGCAGGTCGCACAGGGCGCAGCGACTGCCGGGATCGGGGCCTTCGCCCGATTTCCGGCCGCGGCGTGGGTCGATCGCGAACGCGACCAACTCCTGATGCGTTCGACGCGGTCCATCGAAGAGGCGCTCGAAATCCCGATCGGTGCCGCCGTCCAGCATCGGGAATGTGTCGGCGAAGCGCTGTGATGCACGCGCGCGCTCTCCGTCGAGCGCGCACCCGCGACGCACGAGGCGGCCCGAGACCGTGGTGGACCACAGAGTCGCGTAGCGGTCCAGGAGCAACCGATCGTGCGTCGGGCCGGCGGAGGTGGAGGGCAGCTCCGGTTCGTAGCCGAACGAGGGATCGAGCATGTCGCAGGTGTGCTCGAACTCCCTGTGCAGGAGCGCATCGAGGCCGTCCGGATCCCCGAATATCTCGGGGCGCAGCCTCAGGCAGAGGTGGCGGTGCGATCGATCCCTCGCGTCCGATTTCGCCGGGGCCACGAATAGCTCCGCCCCTTCGTCCCGCGAGCCAAGCGCGCGTGTCACGCCCAATTTCGCCACCTGATCCCGAATCAAGGGGTAGTCCTCGAGCGCGCGCGTCAAAGGTGCATCGAGACCCAGGCGGATAAACCAGGCGCGGAAGAAGGCCTCGAAGCTACGTGCCCGTTGCTCGGAGTCGCCGGTGTCGTAACAGCGTTCGCGCTCCGCGTGATACTCGGAGCACGACGGATGATCGGAGATGGCGATCTCGACCACCGCCTCGACCAGATCAAGATCGAGATCGAGGGGGATCAATCGCATTCCCCTCCGCCGCAACCCTCCACAGAGCCGCACGATGCGGACGATGTGTCGTGATCGGAGATCTCTCGAAGCTCCAAGGTCCGCGCGCCGGGTGCAACGTCTACGCGACGTCGTTCTCGATCGCGAAACGGATGAGCTCGGCGGTGGACGCAAGCTCGAGCTTGCTCATCAGCCGGGTGCGATAGGTCGACGCCGTGCTCGGGCTGATGTTCAGGGACTCCGAAGTTTCGCGCAGGCTCATGCCGGAGCCCAAGAGGCGCAGCAGTTCGAACTCACGGGCGGACAGGGCTTCCACACCCACGCGATCGCGCCGCGGCCGCCGCAGCGAGTGGATCACCTTGTGCGAAACCTGCGGCGTCACGTAGACCTCGTCCCTTCGAACCGACCGGATCGCCTCCAGTAGTTCCTCGACCGCGCTCGACTTGATGACGTAGCCATGAGCGCCCGCCTCCAACACGCGCACCGCATAATGGATGCTCTCGTGGACGGTGAGAACGATGATCCGCGTCTGGCAGCGACTCCGCACTACCTGCTCGATCACCGGGAGTGCACCGCCGCCGGGGATGCTGTAGTCGAGGACTAGCACATCCGGCTTCTGCCTCGCGACGGTGGACAATGCTTGCGGAGTGTCACCGGCTTGACCCACGACTTCGATCCATCCGCAGCCACACAAGAGCGTGGAAAGCGCCTCGCGCACGATGGTGTGATCGTCCACCAAGACGACGCGGACATTCGATCGCTCGCCGGTCATGAAGGGGCTTCCTCTGATCCGAGACGCTGCGTCAGCGGAACTCTCATTTCGATCCGCGTGCCCTCCCCGGGATGAGAGTGCAAAGTGAACACTCCCGCCATGAGCTCCGCCCGCTCCCTCATGCCAAGAAGTCCGAGGCGATCCGGCTCCGTCGCCCGCGGATCGAATCCGTCGCCATCGTCGACGATCTCTACCGTCAACTCTTCCTCCGAGGTGGCCATCGAAAGCGTGACAGTATCGGATCGAGCATGTTTGGCGGTGTTGGTGAGGGCTTCCTGCACGATTCGATAGACCGATTCGCTCACCTTTGGAGGAATCTCGCGGGAGCTCGGATCGAGGTGAAGCGCGACGGCGATCCCGTTGGTTCGCTCGAAATCCAGAGCATAGCTTCGAATCGCCTCCTCGAGCCCGAGGTCGTCCAGGATCGTCGGACGCAGTCGAGCCACGACGCTGTGCAGCTCCCTCAAC
>CAZFNT010000076.1:0-11905 GCA_964520315.1 uncultured Gemmatimonadota bacterium | reverse complement strand
GCTGGGGTTCTGGTCAATCGTGGCCCCGCCCGGGCGAAGGTCGAGATCGCCACAGCGCTTCCCGATGGCCGGTGGATCGACGCCCTCGGTGGCGGTTCCGCTCGGGTCAGCGAGGGAGTGCTCTTTGTCGATCGGGTCGATCGCAACGCGATCTACGTATTTCGTCCCCCATCGCCTCCACCCAGGCTGCCCTGAAGCAGCTCTTCGATGAGCTCTGCTTCCGCCGGCACTGCATGGTTGTGGCTCTCGAGCGACAGGAGGATCTTCTCGCCCTCGTCGCCGCATAGCAGATCGCCCCAGATGCGCAGGCTCTCGGCCTTCAGCCCTGCGGCACCGAGCTTGCCGCTGAAGCGGCGGACTCGATCGAGTGGAACTCCGATCGCCCCGAGTTCGCGATAGATCCGGCAGAAAGCGGCGCCGAGTTGAAAGGGCCGCAGGTTGACCTCCACGATTCGGTCCCCCTTGGCGGCGAAGAGCTCTCGAATCGCCTCTGCGGCATTCGCCGCCACGAATTCGAAGATCTCCGTGGACGGTGTGCCTGGGTAACCGTACACGCCGCTGATACCGGAGTGGACGGCCCCGAGTCCGAGCGCCTCATCGCCTAGCAGGAGCTCTTGCTTCATCGAGGACTCCCTATTGGGGGTCGGCCAGGTGCCTGGCCAAGCGGCGTCCTGCTGCGATCGACCGGTGAAACCCCTATAATAGTAGCGGTTTCGCGATCGCTCGACTTAGGGAAAGGGCTAATGCTCTCAATTCAAGAGCGGCAGCTCAATGGCGAAACTCGTACCTTCATCGAGCGTGCTCTCGACGCGGATCGAACCGCCGTGATCCTCGACAATGCCGCGGACGATCGCCAGCCCGAGTCCCGTCCCTTTCCCTCTGGCCTTGCTCGTCTCGAAGAGCTCGTAGATCTTGTGAATCCTCGATGCCGGAATCCCGGCCCCAGTGTCGCAGACCCGGAGTTTGTAGACCGAACCGTCGACTCGTGTCTCGATCCCGAGGTGCCGTTCCTCCCGCTCTTCCATGGCGTCCACCGCGTTGGTGATCAAATTGATCATCACTTGCTGTAGCTGGGATTCGTCGGCGTGCACGAGGACCGCCCTCTCGTCGAGATCGAGCGACACTTCCACTCGCGCGGCCCGCACGCGCTCCCCCAGAAGAGCGAGGGCTTCGTGAATCGGCGCGCAGGGATCCACATCCTCTTTTTCTCCGGTCGACTGTCGAACGTAACCGTTCATTGACTGCACCAGCTTCTTCATTCGCAACGCCTGGCTGGTCAGCACATCGAGGTTCCGCGTTCCGCGCTCCGAGAGGGTCTCGAGCGCCAAAAGATCGAGCCTTCCTATGATCGCCGTGAGTGGTTGCTTCAACTCATGGGCAATCCCGGCGGCGAGCTGACCCATGGAGCCGATCTTCTCAGCCTGAAACAACCCCTCCCGCGTCTCCTGGAGGCGGGTGAATGCCTGCTCGATCGCCACTTTCGAGCGCTCCAACGATTTGTAGTTGGCCATGAGCCGGCTGTAGAGGCGGGCGCGCTCCATCGCGGTTGCGGCGATGCTCGCGAGCGATTCGAGCAGCTTCAGGTCCTCTGCGTTGAAGCTAGTAGCAGGGGAGCAGCGGTTATCGACGTACATCGCGCCCACGATTCTCTGCTTCACGCAGAGCGGGACGCACATGATCGACTTCAGCTCCAGACTCAGCATGCTGCGCGTGGGATCGGTGGCTCCTCTCTGAATCCCCTCCGCCGACGACACATCGGTGATGACCGATGGCTCACCCTCGTCGAAAGCTCGCCGCAAAGCCGAGCGCGAAACGTCTCCCAATGGTGAGCCGGCGCCGTCTCGCCGCCGTGCAACTTGGAACTGAAACTCCCCCATCAGATCCCTTGTTACCAGGAACCCTCGTTCGGCCTCGCTGACCTCGACGGCGCCGTCGATGACCGAACCGAGCAAGTCGTCTATGTCGGCCGCTCCGTTGATCGCTCGGCTCGCCTCGAGCAAGATCTCCATCTTGCGGAACGCGCGACCGCCCGCCCCCCCGGCCTCTTGCTGGAGAGCGACGAGTGCTTCGCTCAGCTCGGCGAGATCTCTTCGAGCACCGAAACGCTTGAACACCTGCTCGGCCTGCTCGATCTCTTGCCGGCCGACTCCACGATCGCCACCTCGAAAGATCGCAATTCCCATGCGCAGGCGGACTCTGGCCCCTTCGTAAGCGCGGCCGAGATCATCGATTACACGAAGCGAGCGTGCGTATGCAGCGCTTGCTCGCCGGTGGCGGCCTTCGATCTCATGGTGAAGCCCGACCAGTCGATAGAGCTGGGCCATCTCGAAGGGAGAACCTTGCCGCCGCGTCGCACGCGCCGCTTCTCGCCCCAGCCGCCAGGCCCTGCTCACGTCTCCCAAGCGAAGATGAGCTTCCGCCAAGCGCCGAGCATTCTCGATCTCGGCGTCGCGAAGACCGAGCTCTCGCGAGCCTTCCAGCGCCTGTTCGAAATGCTTGCACGCCAGATCGAGCTCGCCCCGCTCGAGCGCGCAGTCCCCCAGATTGCCGAGAGTGACCGGAACCGATTCCCGGTAGCCGACTCGACGCCCCAGCTCGAGCCCGGCGGTGAACTCCTCCTCGGCGGCGGCCAGGTCTCCGCGCCAGAGCAGAATCAGGCCGGCGGTGTTCAGGAATCCGACCTGCTGGCTGTCCTCTCCGATCCGTTCGCAAAGCAACCGCCCGCGTCGCGTCGTCGCCAGGGCGTCGTCCCAGCGGCCCCCCTCTGCCTCCGCGTAGGCGACGTTGGACATCCCCTGCAATGCGTTCGCCACATCTCCGGCGCGTTCGGAGTTCGCCAGCGCCTTGCGGAAGTTCGAGCTCATCGCTTCCCACGCGTTGCGCTGGTACGCGAGGATCCCGTAGACGTTGTAGGCAGCCGCGGCACGCGCGAAGTCTCCGACCTGCTCGCAGTAGGTCAATGCCTCCGATGCGAGCCGCGCGGCATCTTCGGGCCGCTTCAGGCGAACGGAGAGTCCCGCGAGCGTTCCCTTGATTCGAGCCCTATGCTGCTCCGGATCGAGCGTGTGCGGCGCGAGCTCGCGCTCGACCCTCTCGAGCAGACTCACCGCGTCGTCGAAGCGCCCCGCTCCCATCGAGATCAGGCCTTGTAGATGCAGAAGGTGAACCCGTTCATCGGTGTGAGATGCGGGCTCGTCGGCCGGACTCTCACCCAAGACCCCGAGACCCCGCTCCAGCGCGCCCTCGCCCCGATCCTCGGCTCCCAGCATGTATCGCGCGTCCGCCAGCCAACGCCAGCCGTGGGCTCGATTGAGATCAGAATCGGCTTCCTCGGGCAGCTCGTCGGCCAGGGAGAGCAGATCCTCGGCCAAGGCGGCCGTGGCGGCATGGTCTCCTTGGCCGTCGATCAGGTCGATCGCGCGCCACAATGTCGCCGCGCGCGCCTCGGCACCCGCGTCTTCGGCGATCTGAAGCCCGATGAGGCCTTCTATGAGTGCCCTTTGCGCGGCACGAGAAGAAGTGGATCCCAGCACCTCCAATGCACGTTCGACCCAAATGCTCGCTAGCTCCAGATCGCGGCCTCCGAGCGCCAAGCGCGCCACTTGGAGCGGATCGCTCCGCTCTCTTGCCGCCAGGGCCGATGCCGCCTTCGCGCGGGCGCTCTGGACCGCTTCACCGGCGCTTTGATTGAGAATCGCCTCGCTCAGCTCACGAGAGCGGAGATTGAAGTCACCCTCGGGGTCGATCCTGAGAGCGTTGGAGCGCTGCAGAGTCTGCGCGATCTGGAGCGCGCGGCTCGGAGCCAGCTCGAGCAGCTCCGCCAGAAGATCGATGCTGCCCTGGCGCACGATTGCGCAGCTCAGCAGGGCGTGTCGCTCTAGCGGATCGAGCCTCTCCAGCATGGCCGCGATCGCCTCGTGCTCGCCATCGTCGAGCGTGATCCCCTCGGCGGACCACGCCACCTCCTCCACTTCGGCCGTCCAGGCACCAGCGCTTCGTTTGAGTGCCCCCGCGGCGACGAGGCCCGAAAGCAAGCGCTCCAGTCGCGCGGGGCGACCGCGCACTTCCAAAGCCAGCAGCTCACTGAAGGAGCGGGAGAGCTTCTCCGCCCCGAGCATCGCCTTGGCGATCGACTCGATCTGCTCGGGTGGCAGGTCGGGCAGCTCGACGAATCCGACCGCCTCTTCGACCCTCTTCCATGCTCCCTTCGGGGGGTAACTCCTTCCAGCGAAGGCCGGAGTTAGCTCGTCCCGCTCCGCACGCCGCTCGTCCCGACGCAGCCTGCCGCGGGCAAAGACGAGCATTGCGCGCGCATCGCCACCGGCCTCGGCGAGCGCTGCCAGCACTTCGACGGTCTCGGCCGACGCCTGCTCCGCCTGATCAACGATCAAGAGAGCCGGGCGAGGGATTCGAGCAAGGAGCTCGATCAGCGCTTCATACACCTGCACCGGTGCCGGCTGACCCGCCACCGCACCAAAGCCGAGAGCCGCCGCACCGGGGAACTGACGCGACCAATCGTCTACCACCGGGGCGGGAAGGCGCACGGCGATCGGCGCGATCGCTCGCGCGATGGGGGAGTAGACCTCTGGATCGTCCGGATCACAGCTCGCCCGTCCCACCCACGCACCCGAAAGACGTGCCCGCCATTCCAGCTCGTCGAGAAGGCGGCTCTTGCCGCAGCCCGCCGGCCCAATCAGGCCAACGACACGAATCGAAGAGCGCCGTCGTGCGCGAGCCCAAATCGTCCGGAGGCGGCGGAGCTCGGTTTCACGCCCGCGAAATAGCCCTGTCAGAATGCCGGGAGGGGTCACCGCTCCATCTAGTCCCGCAGCGGCCGCGCCGGCTTGGAGTGCATCGATGATCTGCCGTCCCGAACGGACGCGAGCGTCGGGGTCTTTCTCGAGCAGACGCGCGACGAGCTCATCGACGACCTTGGGCACATCGCTTACGACCGAGGAGAGTCGCGGCGCCCCTTCTTCGATATGCCGCCGGATTACCTCGGCGACCGATTCGCCCGCAAAGGGTCGCCGGCCCGATACCCACTCAAAAAGGGTGACACCCAGGCTGTAGAAGTCGGCCCTGCCGTCGGAGAAGTGGCCGAGCGCCACTTCGGGAGCCATGTAATCGGGTGTGCCACAGAGTCGGGATGCCACGCCATGTGATCGCGCGAGCCCCAGATCCGCCAGAATCACGCGGGGATCCGGGTCTCGTGTTCGAAGGATATTGTCGGGCTTCAAGTCTCCGTGGACTAGCCCGGCGCCGTGCAAGGCGTCGAGTGCGTCGGCGACTCGTGCAGCGACTTGCAGCGCTTCGCTCAGCCCTCCGCCCAGAGACTCGGCCGTTACCGGCTCCGCGTCGAGAATCTCCATCGTGAAGAAGGGCTCGCCATCGTCATCGAAGCCGAAATCTCCGACATCGGCCACGTTGGGATGACGAACCTCGGCCAGGTGGCGAAACTGCCATCTGAACGACGCGGCGGCGCCCGGGAGCCCACCATGTGGCCTCTTCAGCGCCGATTCCTCCCCCGAGATCCGGTGGCGCACCCGATAGACCACACCCTCTGTGCCGGAACCAAGCTCGTCCCCGAGGGAATAGAGCCCCGCCACGCGTTCGGGCGCGCTTTGGCCGATCTCCTTGGAGAGGGATGCCTGGTTCATGGGAATCGATTTGGAGCGGGGGGGAGTGCGGAAAGCCTGATGGCCACGAGCTAGGAGGTCCGCGTGCGTACGCGCCCCACCGAGACCACGGTCTACTGCTACATCGGCGCTCCCGCGCCAAGACCTTGAGCCGGCGAGGCTTGACTTCGAGTCGACTCGCGCGGATCATCTCGGACCTCGTTCGTCCGCCCGCGCAGTGCGCAGAGAGGGAGCCCATCTGACACGTAGTTAGCGATTCCTTCACCATCAATCGGTTCCGAGAAAAGCGGAATCGCTCCACGTCATCGTATTCAGGTGGACCGATCGTTCCCGATGATCGACGCTCCAATCGCGGCGAAACGCGCCCACCTTCACTGGGTTGTGGGGGCGCTGTGGCTCTTGCTGCTCTCTTTGTCCGCGGACCTCGCGTTGGCCCAGTGGACGCTCGATCCCCTGGTCGAGATCGCGCCTTCGATCGCACCGGATCCCTCCGCGGGACCTTGCACCCCTCACGCTCCCGTCTTACCAGGGTGAAGGTCCGCGGCGCGCTCGATTGGAGCATCGATTTCGAGAGCCGGATCGTCGTCATCGGCACGACCTTGCTCGACACCATCTCCACCGCGCCGCCCTCCTATCGCCCCTTGGCCGACTACCTCGCATCGCTCTCGGGCGAAGAGGTCCGCGCCTCTTTGCGCGATGCCTTTAGACGATCCCTCGAAGAGGGATCCGCGACTACCCGCGCCACCCAGCAGGGCCTGGTGCCCGACATCGAGCTGCCGGTCAAGCTGCCGGGCATTCTCGGCAGCGTCATCGGCCAGGGAGGCAACATCAAGGTCTCCGGCCACCAGAAGATCTCGTTCAGCGGCGAATCGAACTACGAAGTAGGACAGCAGAGCACCGACTTCGATCGCAATTCGAGATGGCCCGATCTGGGGATGGAGCAGGAGCTTCTGCTCAGCCTCAAAGGGACCGTCGGAACGAAAGTCCACATCGATGTCAACCACAACTCCACCGCCGGCTCCGAGTCCCAGAACAAGATCAAGCTATCCTACGATGGCGACGAGGACGAGATCGTTCAGCGCATCGAGGCGGGTGATACGCAGCTTTCGCTCCCCTCTACCCGCTTCGTCGGTGTGAACACTCAGAGCAAAGGACTCTTCGGACTGAAGGCCGAGAGTCGCGTCGGCGATCTCGATCTGACCCTGATCGCTTCGAAGCAGAAAGGGAACGCGGAGGAAGGCAGCTTTCTCGGTCAGGCAAGCCTCGACACGGTACTGATTCACGATATCGACTACGTGCGCAACACCTACTTCTCGCTCGAGCTCGATCCGACGGTCTTGGTCGCGGAGGCTCCGGTGCCGGTGACGGGATTGCGCTCCGGCGCATTGTTGGAGAATCTGCACGTCTTCTACGACGACAACAATCGATACAACGACCAGCGCACAGGCGCCGTATCGGCGCGCGTCTTCATCTCCGGCGACGATCTCGGGGAGCCCGCTGATATTGCACCGCAAGATACCAGCGGCACATTCGTGCAGCTCATCGAGCAGCAAGACTATGTCTACAACGCCCAGACCGGCACGCTCGAGATTCTCCCGGGATTCCGCCTCGACGACTCGCACAGGCTCGCTGTCGCCTACATTCGACGGTTCGGATCCACAGCGGAAGAGATAGGGTCGTCAAACCTCGCCGACCTGGATCTAAAGCTGATCAAGGAGTCGAATCCGCGGCCCGAGGCGCGCACTTGGCCGTACATGCTCCGGAACCGTTACGATCTGGGCGCACGCAATATCCCCTCCGATGGCTTCACTCTTCTGCTCGAAAGGATCGTGAACGAAGCCGGTGGTCTCGACGCCACCGAAGTCGACGAAGCCGGCACGCCATATATGCAGGTGATCGGGCTGGATCCGGACGGAGACGGTCGATTGAACACCGACATCTCGGTTCCGGAGAACCAATTCGCGCTCGACACCGGGATTCTCACGATTCCAGATCAGCCGGTCGTTCCGGACCAACAGAGCCAGCCCCTCCTCCTTCCTTTCCCCTTCCTATCAGAGAACCTCGACGTTCCCAATGGTGTCATGTACGACACTCAGCCCACGCTCTTGCGAGTCAACGAGAATGCTGTATATCGTCTCCGGGCCGCCTTCAAACAGATCCGCAGCAGCTTCAGTCTCGGTCACATCAATATCCTTCCCAACTCCGAGGTTGTGCGCGTCGATGGGCGAGCATTGACGCGCGACCGAGACTACTTCATTGTTTACGAAGTCGGGCAGATCACTTTCGTCGATCCTCCCAGCCCTACATCGCGCGTGAAGATCAACTACGAGTACGCGCCCTTCTTCGATCTCGCGCAAAAGACTCTGCTGGGTGTGCGATCCAGCTACAAGATCCTCGACGGACTTGGGGCCGTCGGCGCTACTTGGCTGTATGAATCACAGCGGTCGATCGATCAGAAGCCGCGAGTAGGAAGAGAAGTCGGGCGCATCCATGTCGCCGATATCGATGCTCATATGGAGCTGGAGCCGCACTTTCTAACCGCGGCGATAGATGCCCTGCCGCTGGTCGAGGCCACCAAGAAGAGCCGTGTCCGCATCGAGGCCGAGATCGCCGGCTCGCTTCCCAATCCCAACGTGCGGAACGAAGGCTATGTCGACGACATGGAGTCGGTCGAGACCACATTCAGCCTCTTGGGAACCCGTCGAACCTGGTCTCACGGCTCAACGCCCGAAGGCACCGACAAGGCCGGCGGCGACGCGGTCGCGTCGGGGCCCGGCGATCTTCCGGACTCCCTCGATTTCGGGAGCGCAATCTGGTTCAACCCCGATCCCCAGGATCTGCCGCGCCGTGACGAAATCTTCGACCAGCTTCCACCGGAGGAGCGCAATGACAGAATGACGGTGCTGCGCCTTCAGCACTCGTCTGGCGGAGTCGACCTCGAGGCGCGCCGCCGGGCATTCATGTCGATTCAGCGACCACTCTCGGCGATCGGAGTGGACTTCGCCAATCGCCGTTTCATCGAAGCCTGGATCGCTATCGAAGGCGGTCAGGGCGAGGGGGAAGCCGGCATCTTGCACATCGATCTCGGCACCGTCAGCGAGGATCAGAATCGTCGCAATCGCCGTGGTGAGCTGATCGGCCTCGAATGCTTCGACACCGAAGATGCCAATTTCGACGGCGTGCTCCAACGCACGGAAGATATCGGGCTGGACGGAATCGCCGACATTGACAGCGATTCCCCGGCCTGCGGCGAGACTCCCTGTGAGAGCCGCTGCGACGATGGAAACGATGATTACGACTATCGCCGGGGTGTCTACAAGAAGCTGAACGGAACCGAAGACAACAACACGCTCGATACGGAAGACATGGACGAGGATGGAGCCCTCGACCGCGAAGAATCCCTGTTTCGGTACAGCATCGATCTGGATGATTCGAACGATCCGAGAATCGTCGGTGACGATCGGCGGCCCAGCAGTACGAATCGCCTGTGGCGTCTGTACAGAATCCCGATCGCCGATGCCGCAGTCGTGATCGGCCAGAACGCTCGTCCTCCGACCCTACGCGAGATCAAGCATGTTCGCCTTTGGTACGAACGCGTAGAGACCTTCTCCGAGATCTCGATCGCGTCGCTCGATGTCGTCGGCAGTACCTGGCTCGAGCGCAACGTTCGGTCCATTGACGGTTCGCCGGTCTTCGACGACGAAACATTGAGCGCGGCCAGCGTCAACACGCGTGAAGATGAAGATCGCGGATACGGCCCACCAGAGGGAGTAAGAGTCGAACGGGATCCCGACGGTCGGATCCGCAACGAACAGTCGCTCGCCTTGGCCATCGAGAACTTGCGCCCGGGACATGAGGCACTGGTGGTTCAACCACTCTTCGAGTCGTCGGACTACACTCTCTACGGGCAGATGGAACTCTTCGTCCACGGCAACGAGACGACACCGGAGCTCTTCGTTCGTTTCGGCGCCGACTCACTCAACTACTACGAGTGGCGCATCGACGTCAAGGCGCAGGGGTCATCCGGACTGGACGCCAACGGCTGGGAACGCCATCGACTGGATTTCCAGAAGCTGACTCTATTCAAGGAGGATTCGCAGAACGCCGGCCTCGATCCACCCTTCATCTCCGATTCACTCGGTGTGAGTGTCGTTGGTCGCCCTTCTCTCACTCGCATCAAGAGAATCGCTCTGGGAGTGCGAAACATCATGCCGCGCGACTCCGAGGGCGGGATCATCGTACCGGGATCGGGCGAAGTGATCGTCGCGGACGAGGTGTGGATCGACGACCTGCGACTCATCGACGTTCGCAAGGAGCCGGGTATCGCCACGAGAATCTCCGGCAGTATCTCGTTCTCGGATTTTGCCAATGTCGCGGCGACGTGGCAGTTTCGCGATTCCGAATTCCACGGATTGGGAGCCAATCGAGGCCAAGGAGCCGATGTTTCCGATCTCGATTTTCTGGGAGATCTGCAACTCGATCGCGTGCTTCCTCCAGGTTGGGGGATCTCGATACCTGTGAAGGCAAGCTACTCGAGAGCGGATCGACTTCCTCGTCTGGCCGTAGGCTCCGACGTGCTGCTCGACAGTGAGAGGGCTCGGGAGCAGGCAAAGCGAACAACAGTCAGCGACGCGTCAATTCAGTTCTCGAAGCGCAAAAGAAGGCAGAGTCGCGTGTTGAATCTGACCCTCGACAACTTGAGCGGCCGCGCTTCGTGGCGGCGGCAGTACACGACATCGTTCACCGAGTTGGACGAACGCGTCGACGTCTCCGCCGATCTCGACTGGGAATGGCGCCAACGCAAACGGCTCGAATGGTCGGTTCTCGGGCCGATCAAGCTCTCGCTGCTCCCTTCTCAGCTCTCATTCGGCTCCGGGTACACAAAGAGAGAGAAGGACCGCTTCACGAGGCTCTCCGGAGCGCTTATTACTTCATCAAACGTGCCGGTGAGAGACGAAGACCTCGAAGGAACCTACTCCACTACATTCTCGCCGCTAAAATCGCTGACGCTGAATCATGGAATGACGCAGAACCGGGACCTCAGATGGGACACGCTCGCGAGTCTTGGCCGCGCGGACAGATTCACGATGCGTTCCGGGGTGACCTACGCTCCGAAAATTGGTCGAGGTATCGCTCCACGAGCGGCGTACACTGTCTCGTACAATGAAGATAAGAGAGCAGAGATTCAGACTGTTGCTTCTCAAGGAGAGACACTGCACAATCTGCGCAGCGACGGACGAGTCGATTTCAGCATTAGAGTGAAGCCCAAACAGCTCTTCGGGACCAGCAATCGCGCCGTGAGAGAATCCCGCGGGAGCCGCTCGCGCAAGCAAAGCGAGCAAGGTGAGGAAGACCCGACGACAGAAGAAGTGGAGGATGAGGAAGAGGAGTCCGGTCCGGGTCTGTTCGCGAGGGCCGGAACGCGTGCGTCGGATTGGCTCGCGACCATCGATCCCATCACTCTGACGGCCGTGCGCAATCAGGACCGGAACGATCCGAACGCCATCCGGCGCGCCGACCTCAGGTACCAACTAGGATTCGCGGGCCTCGATTCCACTGCCTTCTTCGCGCGGACCCCGCAAGGCAGCTACCGTGATGATTGGACCCTTCGAACTTCGAGCGGCGTTAGGCTGCCCCAGGGAATCGGCGTCAAGACCAATGCCACATGGACGGCGCGCCTTTCGGCATACGACAACCCCTCGGTCAGCGACAAGCTGACGACGACATTGACCCTGCCGGATGTCAGCGTCAATCTGACCGGGTTGGAGAAGTCGCGGCTTCTCGAGCGGTTCGTGAAGGGATCGTCGCTCGCGACGGGGTATCAGATATCGAGAACTTCCAGCGGAACCACCGGCAGATCGAGTGCGCCCTTTCCCTGGCAGGGCGACGTTGCATCGGGTGATCGAGACTCCGAAACGCGGCAATGGAAACCGCTCTTTCGATGGCAGACGACGTGGAAATCGGATGTGACCAGCTCTCTCTCCTATTCGCGATCATGGACCTTCACTGAGGAAACGACGCGATATCAATTGAGCGAGACGACATCGATGCGCGGATCGGCGCGGTACACGCTGAACACGAAAACCGGTATGAATCTCCCCCTTTTCGGCCATGTGAAGCTGAAAGGGAACGTGCGCGCGGGGCTCGAAGGCTCTCGCGAAGAGAGCAAGACCCGTTCGATGGTTCCCGGGGTCACGCCTGGAGTACCAGCCGGAAAGGAAGTCGAAAAGTCCGATTTCGACACAAGTAGCGTGACCCCGGATCTCTTC
>CAZFNT010000075.1:0-11931 GCA_964520315.1 uncultured Gemmatimonadota bacterium | reverse complement strand
ATATGTAGAGATCGGTCTCGCCGTAGTCGAGCGAGGGACGGGAGCCGGCGAAGTCGGAAAAGAGCAGGTAGCGGCCGGAGGGGGAGATGGCCGGGCGCACCTCGGAGCCGGTGCTGTTCGGGCCGGCTCCGAGATGGGTCAGCGAGTCGGTGTAGTCACCGTTCAGGCGGCAGACCCAGATGTCGTATCCGCCGCCGAGGCCGCCGGGGCGGTTCGAGGCGAAGTAGATCTCGGACAGGTCGGGGGTGAGCGACGACGCGCCGTTCGCCTTGCCGAGCGGCAGGTTGTTGATCTCACCGAAAAGCTCGCTCGGGGCGGTCCACACCGCATCGCTCCGCTCTGCGACGTTGATCTTGCCGCCCTTGGTGGTGAAGAGGCGGGTGCCGTCGGCCGACACGCAGGGGTGGTGGTGATTGGTGAAATCGTCGGGATTCAGGGCGTGCAGGTTGGTCCACTCGGCGCCGTCCCACTCGGTCTCGTAAATGTAGAAGCTGCCTGAAGTGTGGTTGACCGGGTCGTAGGCCGGGCCGGTGTTGGGGGTCGACTCGAAGAGGGCCAGGGTGCCGTCGGCGGTGATCGTCGGGCGGCAGTCGGAGTTGTAGTCGCTGATCCCCTCGACGGTGCGCGGGAAAGACCAGATCGGCGGGATGGCGAGCGCGGCGGGGGCATCCGGGGCGCCGTCGCGGTGGACGCGGGCGACATGCGGGCGAACCACCTCGCCAGCGCCGCTCGGGCAGGCCGGGGCCGGCGGCGCGAGGGCGAGCAGGGCGACGGAGAGGGTCGCCGAGCGGAGGGTGCGATGCGTAATTCGCGGCATTGAGCGCTCCGGGATGAGGGACTGTATAGAGCTAGAGCCTAACCGAGCCAGGTTCCTGCCGTTCTTCGTGACCGGCACCGACACGAGGTTGTTCTGAAAGGGCCTGGAGATGAATGGACGTGTCAGGTCGAGACGCTGGCAATCGCCGACTCTCGTGGCGCCGGCACGTCGGGAGTGATAGCCTCCTCCCTCTTTTGCCCCGACCCGCTACCACTTCGATCGGAAGAAGCACGTGCGCCCACTACGGCTCCTCGTCTTCCCTGCCTGCTGCCTCACCCTTTTGGCCACTCCGGCGACGACCCAGACGATCGTTCCGATCGCCAATATCCAAGACAGTATCGATGTCTACGATGGACGGACGGTCACCGTGCAAGGGGTCAGTCTGGGGGACAACGGGGATCTCTGGGCCGGACGAACCTCGGTCTATATCCAGGACGATTCAGGCCACGGGATTCAGGTCTTCGACTACAACACCCTCTATCCCTGGAATCGGGGGGATCTGATCAAGGTGACGGGTGAGATCGAGGATTACCAGGGGAGTAACGACAATCCCACTACCGAGATCATCCCTTCCTCGTCTCCGAGCGTCGAGGCGACCGGCCAGCCGCTGCCCACGCCGACGGTGCTGACCACCGAGGCGGCCAACGATGCCGAGCACGAAGGTAGCTACATTCAGATCGTGGGGCAGGTGACCGACTTCATCGAAGGGCTAGGCGGTGGATCAAATATCGGTGTCGACGACGGCAGCGGCGAGATCACTGTTCGGGTCTGGGATTCGATCGGGATCGACCTCTCGGCGGTCGATCTGAGCGACTCGATTAGGGTGAAAGGGATCGTCTCTCCTTATACAGACGACTTCCAGGTGTTGCTGGTCGACCAATCCGACCTCTGGGTCGGTGGCGAATGGGCCGGCGGCCCCCCCGACCCGGGCTCTTGCGACGATCCGACGCCGATCGCGGTCATTCAAGACAGCCTGCACCTCTGGAACGGCCAGGAAGTGACGATTCGTGGAGTCGTGACCGTCGGCTACGGCCAAGTTCGCGACGATTTTACCTCGATCTATGTGCAGGACGGATCGGGACGAGGGATCAACATCTTCGATTTCGACCCCCACGCCGACTTGGTGCGGGGGACAGAGGTTTGCATCACGGGGGTTGTCGAAGATTTCGTCTCGGAAGGGAACATCTTCGGCACGACCGAGATCACCGACCTCACGAACATCGCGATCCTGACGACCGGGAACCCTATGCCCGGATCGCAAGTTCTGACGGTGGGCGAATCGAACGCCTTCCAGTGGGACGGAACCCTGATCACGGTGAACGGTTGGGTAACCGAGACTCCTTCGAACGCTGGCGGTGGCTGGAACGTCGACATCTCGGATGGATCGGGGACCACAACGGTTCGGGTCTGGGACAGCACCGGACTCGGGCCCTTCATCGAGGCGAATGTCGATCGCGATCAGCTCATCGAGGCCACAGGGGTCGGTTCGGTCTTCAACGATGCATTTCAGCTCCTGCTGACCTATCAGGAGGACCTGAATCTCGCGGGGACGCCGCCCGAGGGGCTCGACACGCTCACGGTGAATCACGCGACCTTGAGCGTGCCGCGGCCACTCTTCGCGCCGACGGCGCAGGAGAAGGCGCGATTGATCTGGAACGCTCCGGCGGAAAGCCATGTCTGGATCCAGGTTTTCGATCTGAGCGGGCGCTCGGTCGCGACGCTGCTGGAGAAGCCGAACGCCCCGCCCTACGGCAATAGGGATCTCTACTGGGACGGACGAGATCGACTGAACCAACGCCTCACCGCCGGCACCTACATCGTGCATATTCGGGCATCGCAAACGAGCGACGGCTCGATCACCGCGGCATCGGCGCCCCTAGTGATTGGAGCCCGCCTTGACTGATTTCCTGCCGAAGGCAGTTTTCGCGCTTCTGGCCGGCACCGTCGTGGCGACCCAGCCGGCCCACGCCGTCTTCGAGCTCCAGGGCCCCACGCCTCGCGCCATGGCGATCGGCGGCGCGGGCAGCGCCCTCATCGACGATGCCTCGGCGCTCTACTACAACCCGGCGGGCCTGGCGGCCCTTTCGTCGACCAACGCGGCGTTCAGCCATAATCGGATCGGCAACTTCGACTTCTTGCAGCACAGTCTGGCCTACGTGGGGTTCTCGCTGGGCAGGCTCGGGTCGGCGGCCACCGGCGTGCGAACCTTCGCCACCCGCTCGAGCGAGGGCGAGAGGTTAGCGAGCGAGTTTACAATCTCGATCGCCCACGGCATCACGATCATGGAAGATGTTCACTCCAGCTTGGCGGTTGGCTGGGCCGCACATCTGCACCAGCTCGATTTCGGCACGTCGGCTGGTACATACGTGCCCGCGACCGAATCGTATGTGGGAGGAATCGACCTGGGCAGTGCATCGGCGGTCGGCTTCGACGTCGGGGTGCGGGCGAATCTGGAGGGGCGCACCTTCCTGAGCGCCGTTCTGCGCAACCTCAACCGGCCGACTCTGGGCGAAACCGACCGGGTTCAGCTTCTCGAGGCGCTGACCCTCGGCGCCGCCTACGAGCCTTACCCCGACGTGATCACGACGGGCGAGGTCGAGCTCCGATCGGGAGAAGCCCCATCAATGCTACGGGCGGGCATGGAGTACCGAATCGTCGAGATGCTCACGCTTCGCGTTGGAGTCGGATCGGAACCCGCGCGCTTCTCCGGTGGCGCGCGCGTCGCATTCGGCAACTTCGCCTTCGACTACGCCTTTGGCGACCATCCGATCTTGCCTGCGTCGCACTACCTCGGAGTGGGAGTCGAGTTCTGATGCGCCGGAGCAAGCTCCTGGGGCCGCTGGCCGCCCTAGCCTTGGCAAGTGCCGCGCCGGCCGCGGTCCCCGTCGACATCAACAATGCCGGGCGTGACGAGATCCTGAGCCTGGGGCTCCCCTCGAGCATCACCGAAGCCCTGCTGTATCGACTGAAGTACCAAGGTGCTTTCGAGTCGTTCTACGATCTGCGGCAGGTGCCTGGGTTGACGCAGACACACCTGCTAGCGTTGCGCGAGAAGGTGGTGATCCTCCCCGATGAAGGGCGCGACCCCGACATCCTGCGGGTGGACCGCCTATATCAGAATATCTCCCGCCTGACGTCTCAGGAGGGGGCCAACGAGGCGCTGATCGACAACTACATCGATCAGCTTCGTGTGCCGATTACGCTCGCGACGGCGAGCACCGATAGGCTTCAGTCCCTTCCGGGTGTCTCTCCGATCGATGCGGCGGCGATCGTTCGTCATGTCGCGACCGGCAAGCCGATCCGCTCGAGCCGCGACCTGCGCAGCACCCCCGATCTCTCTCATTACGGCTGGCGCTCGGTTCGCGATTATGTGCGCTACGAAGACGAGATCGGGCGTGGCTTCAGCGGCGATGCACAGGTTCGCATCAGTCGGCCGCTCACGATGACCGACAACGAAGACCTCTTTCGAGAGGACTTCTACGCCGCCGACGACGATTCCAGCTACTACGACCAACAGTTCGTTCGCGACGCTTATGCGCTTCTGGGGCTGGATGAGCAGCAGCCGGAGGTGACGACGAAGATCCGAGGCCGCGTGGGCGACCGCTGGGAAGCCGGCCTGATCACTCACCGCAACGCTTTCGAGAGCGACCTTTCCGGAACGCTCAAGGGCTATCTCGGCACGAAGAACCTCGCGATGGGGCCCTTCGAGCTCGAGCATTTTGTCGCCGGCAACTATTCGCTCGCAATGGGCCAGGGACTGATTCTCGAGAACACCGATTTCTACAGGCCGCGTAAGACCGGGCTAATCTACGACAAGCGACAACAAGGGATCCTCGGCGACATCAGCCGCACCAATCAACACGCCTTCCAGGGGGCCGCGGCCCAGCTCGCCTGGGGAGATTTGCGGCTCGTCGGCTTCTGGTCGAACGATCAGCGCGACGCGATTCTCGACGAGGCCGGTCAGGTGCGGGCGCTGATCACATTGAATCCGAGGATCGACTCCGACGATTTCCCCGATACCCTCGCGCTCCATCCGATGCAGCTCGATTCGAGCGACGCATTCATCGCTACCGACTCGGTGGACGAGACCACATGGGGCGGGAGCATTCGCTACGAACTCGCACCCGGCAGCCATGTCGCCGTGACGGGGTACGAGTCGCTCTACGACCGCTTCTTCCTCCCTTCGTTCGACGGGGTCATTCGCGACGATGCGCTCGACAACACGGCCCCGATCGACAACGAGTACCTGCTGGCGAACCAGCTCGAAGGGAAATTCCGGCGCGTAGTCGGTGGCGAGGCGCAGGTCGTCTGGAAGAACGCCGTGGGGCAGGTCGAGTACGGAAGGCAGCTCGGCGCCGGCGACGCGTTCATCGCCACGGTGCTCGCTCAGTGGTCCAACCTGAACTTCCTTCTCTCGTTCCGCGACTACGACGTCGACTACGACAACCCCTTCAACCGGGCGTTCAGTGAGAAGGAACGCTACGACGACACTATTTTCGAGGACCCCTTCCGGCTGATCAATCCGCTGATAGCGGAGCTCTACGTCAACAGCGCCCAGCCGGCTCCGGAGCGCGGTTTCTACGGGTCGACCCGCTACCGGCTGCACCGGATGCTCCTGGCGACGGTCGACTACTCGACGTGGATCCGGAAATCGGATGGATCGGCTTTCAAGCGGATCGTGCCGAGGCTCGAATTCTCGCCGACCTGGCCTTTGCGTTTGCAGTGGCGACACAAATGGCAATCGCGCAACGAAGAGGGGTTCGCCGAAACGATCGAGATCAGTCAGACGATCGAGGATCGATTCCGTTTGCGCCTCTTCCTCTCGGACCGCAACGGAATCGAGTTCCTTTACCACATCGGCCACACACGGTGGCCTTCGCGTGGTCGGCTGGCGGGCACGCGTGCTGGGGGGCCGATCCACCGCGATCCAGATACCGATGAAAACGTGCCGCTGCAGGGGTCTGAAACGGAGCCCTCGATCGCACTGGGAACAGTGATCGACCACCGCGTGAACGAACGACTCAAGTTCCGCGCCGGCGCGACCGCTTTCAAAGGCTTCTTCTGGAACTTCGAGGACACCGAATTCCTCGTGGTCGACGGCGAAGGCACGCGGCTCTGGATCTCGATCTGGGATCGCCTCTCCGACAATCTCTCGCTCTATTTGAAGGCAGCCTGGCACCGCGAAAACCCCACGAACTGGCGCGACGCTCGGCTGTACAACGGTGAGTTCGAGTTCTCCTCGCAAGAGAATGACGCACCCTTCGAGCTCAGCGAGTCGACACAATTCCGACTTCAGCTCGACTACACATGGTGATGCATATGAACCCGCGAAATCTGACAACTCTGCTCGTCGCGCTCGGATCGATCCCGACCGCGGCGCAGTCGATCGCTTTCTCAGAGCAGGAGATGGGATCGCTTTTCGAAGACGCCGGCGCCAGAGAGGCGGCGCTGGGCGGCGCGGGTGCGACTCTCGCCAGAGGGGCGGCGGCGGTCACCGCGAACCCCGCCGGATTGACGGCGACCGAGGGGTTCGAGATTCAGATCGTTGGTGTGCTCGATACCGACGACGAGCGAAGGTCATATCCGGTTCACGACTCCTTTTCGGGGTACTTGGCCGACAATATCTACGCGTTGAACGCGGATCGCCGCACCTACCCGGCGGTGGCCGCTGCGTGGGCGATCTCGCCCTCTTTGCCGGTGCTTGCGGCCTCTTTTCGCCCCGCGTTCGTCGCTGATTACAGCTATCGAGAGCAGATCTTGTCGCCCTGGCGCTTCCGTTCTTTCTTCCCCGAGGACGTTCGTTCCGAGCTGCCTGGTCAGAATGTCGTAGCCGACTACACCGACATGCCGCTGGGCTGGAACTCGATCGTGCAGGAAGGCGGAGTCGATCGGATGACGCTGGCATTCGGGCACGAGCTCGGCGAGGGCGGTCGATGGTCTCTGTCGTGGGGTGGCGGCCTCGATTTCTATTGGACGGAGATCTCTCGAACCGTCGCTACCACCTATGAGCCGGTGACGGTGGTCAATCAGATCGACGGAGAGGTCGTCTGGGACGAGCCGCTGCTGCCTTACGACGACCAACGGGTCACCACGACGACGGATGGTTCGGGAAACGCGATTCTCTTCGGGTTGAATCTCTCGTATCAGGATCGAGTCGAGTTTGCCTACACATTCAGACAGGCCATCGATCTCGACTACGAGGTCGAGACCACCACGACGGTGGGGGATTCCACGGTGCAGAGCGAGGGTACGCTCGATCCCGGTTATCCGTCTCGACACAGCATCGGCGTACTCTACCACCCCGCGAACGTTGTGCGAACGAATGTCGCGTTCCAGGTCGACCATGAGCCCTGGGGATCGGAGGGGGAGCTCGGAGGGGGCGACAACCCGAGCGACGTGACCCGCTATCGGCTCGGGGTCGAGCACATTCTGCCCGGCGGAACCCCTTTCCGTTTCGGCTTCACCTACGGCGCCTCCTACACCGGAGCCGATCGCAACCGCGTGGGCTTCACGGCCGGCACGCAGATGGCCGCGGGGCCGGCGAAGATCGACATCGCCGGGGCTCTGGGCTACGCCGCATACCGCACGGGCGACCTTTTCGACGACGCCCTCTTCGGAGCCGAGACCCGCACCGAATCGGATCGGGTCGAAGAGCGGGTATTCCGCGTGACGGCCTCGCTGACGCTGGACATCTAGGAGCCCGTCAGGGCGGTTGCGTTGTTACCATGAGGGCATCCTCCGGAGCCTCCATGTTTGCTCGATCCACCACCGCCGCGCTGCAGGCGCTGCTCATTTGCGCGCTCCCATTCGCGGCCCGCGCCCAGAACACCCCGATCTTTCCCGATCTCGAGGGTGAGGAGCTTCTCGACGCCCTCGCCGACGCCTACAAGCCGTGGAGCACTCCGGGCTACGACGATGCGAGAGACATTCTCTACGGCGACATCGACAACCGCCAGGACTCGCTAAGGGGAGTTTACACGGGGTTCACGGTCTACATCGATCCTTGGGGCGACCCCTCCGACGAGGCATATCAGGGCGGAATCGACACCGAGCACACCTGGCCGCAGAGCAAAGGGGCGACCGGCCAGGCCAAGAGCGACATGCACCACCTCTACCCCACGCGAATCCAGGCGAACGGCGCCCGGGGGAGCGATCCCTTCGCCGAGGTGCCGGATCATCTGACCGACAAATGGTGGCGGCTCGACTCCTTCCTCACCTCGATTCCGGGCTCGCATATCGACGAGTACAGTGAGCAGGAGAACGACGACGACCTCTTCGAGCCGCGCGAGGACCACAAGGGCAACGTCGCCCGCTCGATGTTCTATTTCTACACGATGTACAAGAGCCAGGCCGACGGAGCGGACGCGAGCTTCTTCCCCAAACAGAAAGATGTGCTCGGCGCCTGGCACTCTCTCGATCCGGTCGACTCCGACGAGATCAGCCGCACCAACCAGATCGCGAACCACCAAAGCGGAAAACCAAACCCCTTCGTGATCGACACGACCCTGGTCCGCCGGGGGTATTTCCCCACATCGGTGCATGGGGGCGACGAGAGCGAATCTCCGGGACCACCGGCGAGCATGGTTGGTTCCTTCGCAGCGAGCCCCAACCCCTTCAATCCCCATGTCGAAATCACTTTCGCGCTGAAGGAGCGTTCCGCGATCGTTCTGGAGGTCTTCGATCTCGCCGGGCAGCGTGTGGTGACCCTGCTCGACGGCGAGCACAGATCGGCGGGGGAGCACCGCGTCGAATGGAACGCAGGAACGCGCCCCGGTGGTGTATATCTCTGCCGCCTGGGGACTGAAGGCGGATGGACGGAGACCCTCAAGTTGATTCTGCTGAAATAGCCCAACGTCGATGCTCCTCCCTTCTTTGACGCGGACCAGCCGACGCCTGCTCGCCCTCTTCGCCCTCGTCACGGCGCTGAGCGCGGGGTGTGGATCGGGCGGCTTCTTCAACAACCCGTACACCGACCGGCTCGAGTCTCAGAAGCGACGCCCGGTTCCGGCAGCCCCCGCGCCGGCCGCATCGACCGCGCCTGCTGAAACATCGCAGCGGAAGGCGAGCAAACCGGCGCCGCGCCCGACCGGTCCGCGCTGCTCCATCGAGCGCGGCCCCCTCCAGCCGGACGCGGATGTTCTGGAGATCACCCTCATCGATGTCGGCCAGGGCGACGCGATTCTGGTCGTCGCTCCGAACGGACGCTCTCTCTTGGTCGACGGAGGCATGGCCTTCCACGCGAGCAGCGCGGCCGGCAAGAGATCGGGCAACTACCAGATACCTGACGACATGGGCAAGAAGGTGGTACTGCCCTACCTGCGGAAGAGGGGCATCGGCAGATTGAACATCGCCGTCGGCAGCCATCCGCACGCCGATCATATCGGCGGTCTGACCACGGTGGCGGGCGCGCTCGGGATCGATCTCTACGTCGATTCCGGAGCCCCTTACTCGTCCGACACATATGCCGCACTCCTCGAGCTGCTGGCCGACCGGAAGATCTCTTATCGGATCGCGAAGGCCGGCGACACGCTCGATCTCGATCCGCGGGTGAGCATTCGTATCCTCGGTCCCGAGCCGCCGCAAGACGAGAACGTCAACAACAGCTCGGTGGTGCTGGAGATCTCGTACGGTGGCTTTGTCGCTCTGCTCACCGGCGACGCCGAGGCGGAGGAGGAGGCGGAGCTCGTGAATTCGGGCCAGCTCAAATCGGCCTGCCTTCTGAAGGTGGGGCATCACGGTTCGCGAAGCTCCAGCACGGCGGCCTTCGTTGAAGCACTTCGCCCCAGCATCGCCGCGATTTCGTGTGGGCGGCGGAACAGATTCGGGCATCCCCATCGCTCGACCATCGATCGTTTCGATGCGGCAGGCGTGGAGCTTCTGCGCACCGATCTGGACGGAACGATCCGCTTTCTGACCGACGGCAAGCGGCTCGAAGTGATGACCGAAAGGAAGCGACGGTGATCGGTCGCCGGTCGAGCCGCGGGGCTACCCGGCATTGTGTGATGGTAGCTCTGATCCTGTCGGCCTTCGCGACCCGCGAAGTGAGCGCCCAGCTCATCAGCGATCTGCGGCTAGAGTCCGAAGAAGACGTGAACGACGCTTTTTTCGAGGGCGAGCTCGACGAGCAGACCCGCGATGAGCTGATCGAGCTGCTTCGCGATCCGGTCGACATCAACGGCGACGATCTTTCGCGCCTCTTGGTGGTGCCCGGCTTTACGCCCCACGATCTCAGTGCACTCGAGCGGCATCGTGACAAGAGCGAGGGCTTTGCTTCGACGGCGGAGCTGGCAGCAGTGCCCGGGATCGATCCGGATCAGCTCTTTGTGTTCACGCACGTGGGTGCGCCGGAGCGCGCGGCGGCGGACACGCCCCCTGCATCGCGAGGAAGGATGCTGCCGAGCGTCGATCTCGACGGCTGGATCAAGATTCAGACGGCGCGCGATATGCACGAAGAGGGCGATCTGCGCAACGACATCAGCGGAGACATCCGGGCCCCCGCGGGGGCGGGGCGCTTCCGCGTGCACTTTCGCGCACGTTCGGAGGAGGACGAGCGGCCCGGTCTGGAGGAGCGCTCGGTCTACTACGACTCGAAGCAGGGGCCGATCGAGCGATTGGTTTTCGGTACGGTCCGCGAAAAGCTCGGGCTCGGGGTGACGCTGGGGCGTCGCGTCGCCCTGACGGCGAGCCTGCGAACTCCCGAGGAGGGGGGCAGCACCCTGCTCGTCCCCCGGCTCGGCCGATACAACGGTGTCTTCGCTTCGCTCCGGACCGGAGGGCTCTCCCCTGTCGTGCTGATTTCGGAGAATCGTTACGCACTGGTGACCGATCGAGTGCTCGCCGCATCGCTCGGGCGCGAGGGCGAGCGCCACTCCATCGGCGCGATCGGGGCGCGTCAATCGCTGATCGGGGGGGTGTCGGGGGAAGCGTTCGAGCGCGACTTCCTGGCGCTCTTCGGTGCGACCCGGGTGGGCCTGGTGGAGATCAGCGGCGAGAGTTCCTGGAGCCCTGGCCACGGGCTGGGTTCAGAATTGCGGATCGAATCACGCGGGGCGGTTTTCGAGAGCGGCGCGACTGTGTGGCACTACGGAACCGACTACGTCAATCTGCACAGCGGCGGCACCGCCGACACCGACAGAAGCACTTTCGACGTGCTGCCTGAAGACGATATCGAGATTCGCGACCGTCAGGCGGGTGAACGGGGCGCACTCATCGAGACGGAGATCGAGCTGGTCGGCGATTGGACCGCGGAGGGTTCCTTTGCGCGGTGGGCGAATGCGCTCGACGGCGAGACCGACCGAAGGGCCGACGCGACACTCGCCTGGCGGCGTTCGACGAGGCGGCGCGCCTTCTTGCGTCATATATGGGACATCGACGACACGCAGGGCGAGGCGAGCGAACGGCGCACATTGACCTTCGATGGACGCAGCGACGCGGGACGCTATACCGACCTGCGCTTTCGAGCGGTCTGGCGAACCCGCACGACCTCGAGCGGCGATGTAGACTCGGGCGAGATCTGGGTGGAGTCGTCGTTTCGGCGGCTGGCACCGCTTTCCCCCTGGCTCCGCTTTCGCTGGAAAGACAACAACTTCGACGAGGCCAACGATTCGTATGTCGAGCTTCAGGTCGAGGAGAGGCTCCGATTCCTCGATCGCTATTCGCTCGAGGCGCGTGCGCGAAGCCGCTTCTACTCCGATGACGAACGCGACGTGAATCCCGACGCTGAGGCACGGGTGGCGTTGAGGATCTCCCTATGAGCGAGGCAAGAACTGTGGTGCTGCAGGCGACGGTGGACCGGATCGAGGAGGGGCGTGCGGTCATCGCGGTTCTGGGCGGTGGTGAGATGCTCTTGCCCGCGGCGCGTCTGCCCGAAGACGCTGGGGAGGGCGCTTGCCTCACGATCAGCGTAGATAGGGACAGAGAACGAGAAGTCGAGCTCCGTGGGAGAACGGCGGACTTGCAGCAACGGCTCCTCGACATGACGCGCGATGGCGAAGAGCCAGGTGGTGCGTCATGAATCGATCTCTGGGAATCGCACTCTCGGTGCCGGCCCTGCTTGGGGGATGCGCCCGCGAGCCCGCCGCGCCGCAGCTTTCATCCCTCGATCTGGCGCTGAC